>CAZAIS010000007.1:0-20325 GCA_964485255.1 uncultured Acidimicrobiales bacterium
TGCAGGGCCACACGCACATCTGCTCCCGGGCCGCGCGGTTGACCGCCGCGATGCGGCCGAGGGCGGTCGTCCCCCAGCACCACGATGATTTCTTTCCCCCGATAAGCCGGAGGGTCGAGCTGACGCCGTTCAAGGCCATGGTCGAGAGCCTCGCCCCGAACTGCAGGTACTACGAGCCGGAGTTCAACGGGGAGTTCACCGCCACGGACGTCTTCGCGACGGCGGGATGACGAAACGGCCCGCGGGAGCGTTCGATATCCGCCGGGTCAGGGGCGGTCATGCGTTCTCGGGAAAGCGTGGCTTCAGGGCCCTTTCGCGGTTGATGCGCTCGAGTTCGTCCCGCCGGGTGGCGGGATCTATCACCACGGGAACGTCGTCGTCGATGAAAAGGCAGTTGCTGTCGGGGAAGCGTGCTCCCCGCTCCCCCGCTATCAGAGTGATTTCGCCCGGGACCATCGCGCGGTCGGCAACCGTTTCCGCCGGTGCGGCTAGAGGCCCAGCTTGCCCGGGTTCATTATCCCCGCCGGGTCGAGCGTCTTCTTGAGACCGCGCAGGGCTTCCATCCCCTGCTCGCCGTACTCCTGGACGAACCACGGAGCGTGCTCGTACCCGACGCCGTGGTGGTGCGTGATAGTACCGCCGTTCGCCAGGATGTTGTCGCCCGCCATCTTCTTGAGGTGCTCCCACTGCTCTATCTCTCGTCCCTCGGCGATCTTTCCGAGGAATATGAAATAGAGGCTGGAGCCGGTGACGTACGAGTGCGAGAGGTGGCACGTAACAAGAGACCTGGAGTCGTAATCGGCAAGCGCCTGCCTGATCGCGTCCTTGGTCGTGCGGTACAGGTTCATGATGTTGTCCCAGGTAGTCGAGGTCTCCAGGGTGTCCGTCATCACGCCCCACCCGTACATGATGTCGCGGAGGTAGGGATGGTCGTACCGGCCGTTGTACCACTCCATGCCCGCGCTCTTTCCAAGTGGCACCGCTCCGTTCTTGCGGCAGATGGTCTGTATCTGCCTCATCCGTCCGGCGACCTCGACCTTCTTACCCTCGCAACCGAGGATCGAGAACGCTCCACGCTCGAAGGAGTACCCCAGGAAGTCCAGCGCCTTGATGGCGGTCTGGAGTGCCGCTTCTTTCTTGGGGTTGCTCGACGGTTTGCGGACCCGCATGGCGAACGAACTCTCCTCCGCGTCGCTGATGCGTATCGTCTCCGGGACGTGCCCGCGTTGCAGCATCTCGCGCACCGCCTGCACGCCCCCCTCGAATTCCTTGAAGAGCAGACCGCGGTAGTCGTAGGCCTCCGGCAGGGGGCGCACCTTCATGGTAGCCTGGGTGATGATGCCCAGCGTGCCCTCCGATCCGCTGATAACGCGGACCATGTCGGGTCCCGTCGCGGAGGCAGGCACGTCCCGGGTCTCGATGGTGCCCCGCGGGGTTACCATCCGAACGGACTCGACCATTTCTTCGATCTTGCCGTAACCCGTCGACTGCCGTCCCGCCGACCTGCTGGCGATCCAGCCGCCGAGGCCGCTGAAGAGGAACGACTCGGGCGCATGGCCCAGGTACAGGCCCCGCCTGGCCATCTCCTCCTCGAGCTGGGGGCCCCATATGCCCGCCTCGAAGCGCGCGGTGCGGCTCTCCGGGCTCACGTGCAGGACCTTGTCCATGTGGCGCAGGTCCACGCTGATGGAGGCCGAGAATCCATCATCGAAGGGCTCGATCCCGCCGACAACGCTCGAACCGCCGCAGTAGGGCGTTACGGCGATGCCCTTCTCTTCCGCCACCTTGAGCACGCCCGCGACCTGGTCTTCGGTCTCGGGGTAGACGACCGCGTCGGGCGCGTTGGGCACTTCCTCCGTTCTGGCATGCACGATGTCGCGATAGCTCTTGCCAAGCGCGTGGTGAACGCGGGCCAGCCTGCTCGAGTCCACGTTGCCGGCGCCGACGACCGCCTCGAGCGCGCCGATCGCCTCGGCGCTCAGCCTCGGCTCACGCATCCTGACGCTCTCGAGCTGCGGGTCCGGCCCCCGTACGACGTCCACCTTGATGCCCAGCTTGTCCTCGAGGAATGGTATGTATGTCGGCCGCTCTTCGACCGGGTACGTCTTGTCGAGGTCTCCCCATCCCCACCAGCGCGTCTTTATGTCTTTTGCCTTGGCCATCTCGAAGCCCCCTTCATCGCTTTTCTCTCCTCATCGAGGCCCACACTAGTCTAACCCACTTGACTTTTCGGGGTCAGGTATTTTCTTGAAGTCGCCGGCGCTCTTCCGGCCGGCTCGCTCCTGCGAAGGGAACGCTAAAGACATGGAGTGGGTGGCTCCCACGACCCCGGGCGCTTTCGGGCAACGCGAAATTTGATTGCATCCGCGAGTGGCGAGTTCCAGCGGAAAGCTCCGCTGCTAGAGGAATTGCTTGATGACACGGTTTAGATCCGAGACATCTATCGGCTTCAAGAGGAAATCGTCGGCGCCGACCCGGGCCATTCTCTTCCTGGTGTCACCCGATACGCTGGCGGTTATCGCCACCACGGGTATCTCGGTCGTCTTCGCCGTCTCCTTGATGGACCTGCACACCTCGCTGCCGGAAAGGCCGGGAAGCAGCACGTCCAGCAGCACCAGGTCTGGCTTGACCTCCTCGATCATGTCCAGGCACTCGATCCCGTTTCGGGCGACCACCACCGTGTATCCCATGCGGTCCAGCACGACCCTGTAGGTCGTGATTATGTCATCGTTGTCATCGACTATCAGTATCTTCTTTTTCGGGCTCATCCCGACCTCGCACGGGCAACGTAAAGCGGAATTCCGTGCCCTTGCCCGTAGTGCTCTCGACGGTGATGTCTCCTCCGTGCGCTTCTACTATACCCTTACAGATTGCCAGACCCAAGCCCGTCCCCCTTTTCTCGGAGATTGTCTCGGAATGGGCCCTGGACCACTTGTCGAAAAGCGTGGACAGCGACTCGCGAGGGATTCCGGCACCCGTGTCTCTCACGCTGACCTTTACGCGGCCGTCCGCCTTCTCCACCATAACGGTGACCCCGCCTTCGTCCGTGAATTTCAACGCGTTCCCCACCAGGTTCTGAATGACCTGGTATACACGGTCACGGTCTACCATGGCCTCGACCGGCTGTTCACCGCCGACAACCTCCAGCTTCAGGCCCTTGTGCCTCGCCAGAGGCTCGTCCGCCGTTGCGACCTCACGGGCTATCGCTTTGACGTCGCTCTCCGCCAGACTGATATCGAGCTGTCCGGCCTCCATTTTTGTCAGGTCGAGCAGCTCCGAGGTGAGTTTCGTCAGCCTGTCGATATTCCGCTCGGCTATGTCGAGCATCATCTTCTGGTCATCGTTGAGGGGCCCCACCATCTCCCGCAACACAGTCGAGACACCCATTTTCATGGACGCCATCGGCGAGCGCAGCTCGTGGGAGGCCATCGAGACGAAATCACTCTTGAGGTGATCGAGCTGCTTGAGGCGCTCGTTCGCCTCCTTTAGCTCGGCGGTTCTCTCCTCGACCTTGTGCTCGAGATTGTTATAGAGATCATCGAGGCGGCGGGCCATGTTATTGAATTCCTGCGCCAGGGCGGTCACCTCTATCCCGTCCTCTATCGCCACCCTGGTGGAGAGGTCGCCGGACGCGAACGCTTTCACTCCTTCCTGTAACTGGCTCAGCGGCCTGGAGATCGTGCGGGCGATCATGTAGGCGAGCGCGGCGCCGCCGAAGAGGAGTACCACAATCACTACAACGCTCACGTTTCGCAACCGGTAGATGGGAGCAAACGCCTCGCTGCTGTCCGCGGTCGCCGTTATACCCCACTGGGGCACCGGGATGTAATCGAAAGAAGCCACCACCTTGCGGTCCACCAGGCCCGTGTACTCTCCCTCCCCTTTCTCTCCCCTGGCCGCTTTGACGGGTGGCAGGTCAGAGTTGAGCGGCAGGCGGGCGATGGATCCTCGAGGGGTCTCCTCAGACCGCCGGGCGTCATCGGCGCCTGCGCTGTCGTAGGAAAGCACCGATACCTTTCCCGAGATGAAATCGGACAGCAGCAGCCTGCCGCTCGAGCCCAGCCCCGACGAATCCTCGAGTTCGCTCTGAAGGGTCGGGGAATTGCTCTTCACCAGAAGGACCCCCAACAGCCTGCCGCTTCGAGGTTCCCCGATCGGAACGACCTGGGCGATGATCAGGCTGCCGTCGTCGAGCAGGAAAGTGGTCAAAGCACGGTCCGGCTGGACCTCGGCCGCCAGCGCCAGGTTTTCGGCGGTAGCCATTGAGCCTCCGTCCACGTCACCGGTGGAGGCAATATGCGCACCATCCCCCGATACCAACATTATTCCCCGGCCGACGGATTCACCGATGCGAGCTTCGCCAAGGATCGCGCCGATTCGCGCCGAGACCGCGACGGCGTCAGTCCCCGCCGTTGCGGTTTCGAGCTCCAGGCGCAGCCGCGGAGAGGAGGCGAGTGCCTCGGCTCCGGCGGTCAGGTTCGAGACCGTGATCTCTATCTGGCCCCGGGTCCGTGAGACCACCGCCTCCATCGACTCCAGGACCTGCTCGCGCATGATCGAACGAGCCATAAAGAAGGAGAAGAGGAGAACTGTGGCACCCGTTACCACGATCGCGACCGCCACGACTATGGCCAGCCTGCCCTTCAGGCTCCTGGCAAACTTCAAGCGCTCTCCCGTTCGTAGCTGACTATCGGCCCTGCGATTCCGCATGTATTCTGACACAACGGGCCTGCCCCGGTACAGGAAAACGCCTCTCGCACGGCGTTGACCCTGCCGCATAGCTTACTTTATACTTCGGACATGGTGATAAACAATGGTTAACACGGGCACTCATAAACTGCTTCGCATTGGAGAGCTGTCGCGGCGGACCGGTATTTCCACCTCCGCCATCAACTACTACGTCCGCGAAGGGCTCCTGCCGCCCCCGCTGAAAACAGCTCCGAACATGGCTTACTATGACCCCGGATACGTGGACATGGTCAACTCCATCAAGATTCTTCAAAAAGAAAAGGGCCTGTCGCTCAACGAGATCAAGGAGCTGCTCGAGCAGGGGCAGGTTCCCTGGCCCGAGGGTTTTCCACCCGAGGATTTCTCGGGGGCGTCAGGCATAGCCGTCGGAAGCAGGCGCGCGCTCGACAGGAGAAAGCACATCATGGGCGTCGCCGCCAGGGTGTTCGCCGAGAAAGGGTACTACGCGACCACCATCGCCGATCTGGCCCAGGCGGCGGGCATAGCCAAGGGGACTATCTACTGGTACTTCAACAACAAGCGCACGATAATGCTGGCTATCCTGGAAGAGATGTCCCGCGAGATAACAGGAACGTTCGGTGAGATAATGCGTGAAGCGCCGGACGGGCTCGAGGCTCTACTCCGTTGTGTCCAACCCGCCCTCGAGCTCCTCGAGAAGCACGGGGCCATCTATCTGATGTACTTTCTCGAGATCGGGTCCACGGACAGTTCGATCAGGCAGATGTTCCAGCAGATCTACAAGGTCGTACACGCGGGGGCCAAAGTAGCCCTGGAGCGCGGCATCAAGGAAGGAAAAATCAGGAAGCTCAACACCGACCTCGCGGCATACGCAGTCATGGGGCTCGTTGAGCGTGTCAGCGAGATCAGCGGGCTGTCCGACCTGCGCGTGCCGATGAGCGAGAGGGCCGCTGAAACCCGTGAAATGGTCCTTCGCGCCCTCGCGGCCGACCTGTAACGAGTCAGTCGCTTTCAGCCGTTCTTTTTTGCCTACTTCCCGGGTGTACTCGAGGCTCGCGCCCGGGAGCGGACCTGGCGCTCGAGCCGGGCAAGCGGCGGGCCGGCAAAGTCCGCGGGACTCCTCACCGGAAGACCCACGTGGAGAGGTATCGTTCACCGGTATCGGGCAGGATCGCGACTATCATGGTGCCCTTTGACTCCGGCCTCCCGGCGATATCGAGCGCGGCCCATACAGAGGCCCCCGAGGATATCCCCGCGAGTATGCCCTCCTCGGCGGCAAGCCGCCTCGTCGTGGCGCCGGCATCGTCGTCCGTAACAGTGACAACCTCGTCGATAAGCTCGCGACGCAGCACGTCCGGCACGAAGCCGGCACCGATGCCCTGTATCCCGTGAGGCCCCGGCTTGCCGCCGGAGAGGACCGGTGAGCCCGCGGGCTCCACCGCTACGATCTTGACGTCCGGCTTTCTCTCCTTGAGCACCTCCGCGCAACCCGTAATGGTCCCACCCGTCCCGACGCCGCATACAAGCACGTCCACCGCACCGCCGGTGTCCCTCCATATCTCCAGTGCCGTGGTCTCCCTGTGGGCACGGGGGTTCGCGGGGTTATTGAACTGCATGGGCATATGACTCCCTGGAGTACGCGCGACTATCTCTTCCGCTCTCGAGATGGCGCCGCCCATTCCCTCGCCTCCCGGCGTGAGGATCACCTCCGCCCCCAAGACCGCGAGCATCCTTCGTCGCTCCACACTCATGGTATCGGGCATCGTCAGGATGAGCCTGTAACCCCTGGAGGCGCAAACGAGCGCGAGTCCGATCCCGGTGTTTCCGCTCGTCGGCTCGACGACGGTAGCGCCCGGTCCGAGCAGACCCCGCTTTTCCGCGTCCTCTACCATCGCCACGCCGACTCTATCCTTGACGCTCCCTAGAGGGTTGAAGGACTCGAGTTTGCCGTAGACGATCCCGGCCGAGCCATAGCACAGCCTGCCCAGCCTCACCAGGGGCGTCTCGCCCGTCGTTTCAGTGATGTCGTCGAAAAGGCGCTTCATTGTGAACTCCCGAGTTATTACCCCCGATAGAGGCGAAGGTGCGGTGCCGGATTACAGGCTAGCACGAGTCTTCCTCTCGCGCACACGGCCGGTTGAACGCGCCGGACCGCGCGGTTATGTCCATGCAGCAGGTCCGCGACCCGCCGCGACATGGGCGAGGGCGGCTTCATCGAAGGAAACAGGGTACGCTTTGTTCAAGGGGACTTTCATTTTCAGGGACCCTGAAAAGACTCACCCGAGACACGATCCCGGATGCGATTTCAACGGCTATTACCTGCTATGCCACCAGCCTGTGGTACCTGACCCAGTACCAGAACAGCTTCAGCACTATGGACCCAACCTCCAGTGCTTTCCTAAATGATTCAACCGTATCAACGGATGACCTTCCGAAATAAGGGAAGCCCACGTAGACCGTCCCCCGCGCTACATCTCAAAGACGTCGGAGGCGTCCTCGAAACGTGTGACCGAAGACCGCGTTCCCAGTGCGCCGGCCGGCGCAACGGTGGACAGGAGGCGTCGATATCGGCCACTATCGTAGGAAGTGAACCGGGGTCACGAAAACGTGTCTCACGAGAGGAGCAAAGTTGAAAATCAAACGCATGGACCACGTCGGCGTCGCGGTGAAAGACAAGGAGCGTGCGGAGCGGTTCCTCGCCGATACGCTTGGGGCACGCAAGGTGCTGGATGAACCCTGGGTGTTCAGGGGCCAGGAGTTTAACTGGGCTTATTTCGACCTGGGCGACAGCGGCCGGATCGAGTTGATCAGTTCTCCGGATCCTGACAACTTCATCAACAGGTACATAGAGAAACACGGCGAGGGGATGCACCATATCACCATCCAGGTGGAAGACCTGGAGGAAGCCGTAGGATCACTCGCCCGGGCAGGTATCGAGGCGCTGGACGCCAACACGTCCGACCCCACGTGGAAGGAGGCGTTCATAGCTCCCAGGGATGCTTTCGGCGTCCTGATCCAGCTCGCGGAGTTTGACGAGGAATACTGGGCGGAGCAGATGACCCGCCCCAAGGCCTGAGACTGGAGCGCCCGGGCTCCGGTTCCGCAGATGCGCCCTTCAATCCGTGAAACCCGCGGTCGATACGCGCCGCGGGTAAGTCTAGAGCTTCATGCCGTAGTCGGCGTGCTTCTTCTGGAACCCGAGCTTCTCGTAGAAGCCCTTCGCCTTCTCGTTCTCCACCTCGACGCTGACGTCGAGCTCTTCACAGCCCATGGTCCGCGCTACGCGCTTGGCTTCCTCCACCAGCATGGCGCCGACGCCCTTGTTCTGCGCGTCCCTGGTCACTATCAGCTCGGTGATCGAGGCGTAGTTGCCGCCGTGGTACAAGGACGGAAGGATCAGGAGTATCAGCAGACCCGTCGAAACCTCGCCGTCCCGCGCGAGCAGGAAGTTCCACTCCGGCGAAGCCAGCATCTTCCGCAGTGTGCTGTACCAAGTCACGGGGTTCACGTCACCCGTCACGCCCACGGCCTGGCCGAGTTCACGGATGAGGATGGCGACTTCTTCTTCGTCGGACAGTGTTGCCTTACGAATCTCCACCATTCATCCTCCCGTTATGGAACCCTCGCAACAGGCCAACAGAATATCACAATTCGCAACGCCAGTTGCTCCCCGCCCGGGCGTCAAACGTCTCCAGCGCGCGCGCCCCGCAGTGAATCAACCTCAACCGGGAACCGGACCGCCGTTCAGCCGGGAACCGGGCCGCCGGTATTACCTTTGTTTGCCAATTCCTCCTGATAAGGCGATAATATGGGTCAAGCTGGTGTTGGAGTGCCATTAAGACCGCTCATCAAGTCATAATTATGGGAAAGAGAATGCTTTTCTCAAAGAGTCCAGCCCGGATCCTCCTGGTTCCGGCCACTCTGGCCGTGACCTTTTCGATCCTGTTATCCGGCTGCGGTGGCGGGGGCAGCGCCCAGGCCATCGACGCGCGGGCGAACGTGGATTCTCTCCTCGAAAAAGGTGTGAAGCCCAACGAAATGGGCATGGTGATGGTACTCGAGTATCACCGGATCGCCGAGAAGGAGAGCAGTTACGTCAGGAGCGTCGAAAACTTCAAGAAAGACCTCGAGAACCTGTACAGCAAGGGCTACCGGCTCGTCACCTTCCACGACCTTCTCAAGGGCCGCGTTGACGTCCCCGCGGGTACGACCCCGGTGGTCTTCAGCTTCGACGACTCCACCGAAAGCCAGATGCGCTACCTGCCGAAGGGAACGAAAGCCGGGCTCGACCCGGAGTGCGCCCTTGGAATGATGCAGGCATTTCACAAGAAGCACCCGGACTTCGGCTACACGGCCCTGTTCAACGTGTTGCCCGAGTTGTTCGACCAGCCGAAGTACAAGAAGCGAAAGATCGAGTACCTCTTGAAGAACGGCTTCGAGATAGGCAACCATACCGTGACCCACCCGATGCTGGCCAAGTTGACGGACGAACAGGTGCAAAAGGAGATCGCCGGATTGCAGAAGATCGTCAAGGAAGTTGACCCCGAGATAAAGATCGATATCCTCTGCCTGCCTTACGGATCTCTGCCTCAGAACGAGTCCTTGATGTTCGACGGCTCCGCCGACGGCACCACCTACCACAACAAATGGGCGATGCTGGTCGGCTCCAACCCTTTCTACCCCGTATACCACTACAGGAATCCCGGCAAGGTGATACCGCGAGTGCAGGTCATGGATTACGACCCTGTAAAGGGTACGGGCGCCGAAGGCTCGGGCTACTGGCTCCGCTACTTCGACCGCCACCCGGAAACGCGGTTCATCAGTGACGGGAATCCCGACTCGGTTTGCGCTCCCGCGTACATGCGGACGCGCGTCCTCGAGAAGAACCTGCCCAAGGGCGTTTCTTTCGTCGGGTACTGATACCCTTACCACCCAGGATCCCCGGAGCAGCCTATGGCAAGAAAACGAACATTCACCGACAGGCGGAGCGGTACCGCCGGGCGGCCCCGGCTGTCGTACAGCGATCTGGAGCAGCGCAGGCGGTCGGTAGAGAGGGAGGTTCAGCCTCGCGAAGGCGGTGGCACCAGAAGGTCCGCCAAACCGGACCGCGGTCCGGCGGAAATGCCCGGGACAACCAGGCGGTCGCGACTCACCGGGGCGGGCTCCCGCAGCGGGGAGCGCAAGGGGATAACCGGCTTCCACGTGGCGATTGCCATCGCCTGCGTGCTCGTGATCGGCATTCCGATCTGGCTGTTCGTCTTCGTGCTTCCATCCCCGATAGGTGGGCTTGCGCCGGCCAATGGCAGTTCGGTCAAGAAACCTGACGTTACGGTTAAAGCCACGATCAGCGGCTCGTTCAAGCCGGGAGACGTCATCTTCGAGGTCGACGGCAAGGACGCGACGGGCGGCATGAAGGTCAACGGCAAGAGCGTCTCCGCTACAGTCACCCTTCCCGACGGCAAGCACACGGCTCTGATCAAGATAAAGACCGGCGGCCTGGTCAGTAATCGTTCGGCGGCATGGTCTTTCCGGGTCGACTCGACGCCGCCAAGGATAGACGTCACCTCCAGGAAGGTCACCGGCACCAAGAAACCTACAGAGGTCCAGGTGAATTTCAAGGGCAAGGTAGAGGTTGGAGCAACGGTCGAGGCGGGGGGCAAGCGGATCCCGGTCGACAAGAAAGGCTCGTTTTCGGGAAGCGCCGTGGCGTCTCGCGCCGAGAGCTTCAAGATTTCCGCCGCCGACGCCTCGGGCAATGAATCGAACGCATTTATCATCACCCAGAAGGCCACCGCCGCCAAAGGCGCCCACGTATCCGCGTTCATAGCGGCGAGCGAGACGGATTTCACAAAGATGATCTCGCTGGTCGAACGAACGGAGCTCAACGCCCTTCAGGTGGACCTGAAGGACGAGGCGGGACAGATCGCCTACGCCAGCGATTACCCGCTGGCCCGGCAGTCAAACGCCGTCAACAACTGGGTCAAGCTGGACTCCTGTGTCGACCAGATGCGCTACAGGGACATATACGCCATCTGCCGCGTCGTCTGCTTCAAGGACCCCAAGCTGGCGAGGACCCGCGGCGACCTGGCCGTCCAGGACAAGAGGGGCGGCCCCTGGGGAAAGGGCCAGTGGCTCGATCCGTACTCAAGGGAAGTGTGGGACTACAACCTGGCCGTCGCCGAGGCAGCCGCGAAGGCCGGCTTCAACGAGGTGCAGTTCGATTACGTGCGATTCCCGTCGGACGGAAACACCTCGACGTGCCTCTACCCGCACCAGGACTCGCGAAAGCCCGTTGCCGTGATAGACGGCTTCCTGACCTACGCCAGGGAGCGGCTGGCCGCTTACAACGTATTCATCTCGGCCGACCTGTTCGGCCTGACAGCGAGCAAGCAGGGGGAGATGGGCATCGGTCAGAGCGTTAAAAACGTCGCGAACCGGGTCGATTACATCTCGCCGATGGTTTACCCATCGCATTACAACCTGGGGGAATACGATATAAAGGTACCGGAGGCGAACCCGGGCGACACCGTGACCAAGTCGCTGGAGGACTTCAAGCGCGTTATGGAGGGAGCGCCCTCCAAGCTGAGGCCGTGGCTGCAGGACTTCAGCCTGAAGATCACCTACACTCCCGACATGGTCAGGCGACAGATCGACGCCTGCGAGAGGATGGGCGTGAACCAGTGGCTCCTCTGGGACCCGGACTGCTCGTACAGCGAGGCCGCCCTGAAGAAGAAATAGGATCGCATGCCGATCCGTCCCCCGGGAGCGCCGGTCCCCCGGCCGGTGGGAGCCCGACACCGCGCAACCCCTTCGCCGAAGAACCGTTGACATGTCGCGGGGCCGCCGCGGCGGCGACCGGGGCGAAATCTCAGCATATTCACAGGCAACCTTTCCACCATGTAGAAAAGCAACGTGTAGCGGGTGTGAACCCGTTAAGCGATGTCATGGCCGAGCTCGGTGCGTCACTATAAGCTTGATGGGAAAGCACAGGCAGCGGAGGTTACGATGAACCGGCGGGAGAGATCCGGCGGGCCCGAGCATGAAGAAGAAGGCCGATACTCGAGAATGCTCGCGGCCGCCGTTGAAAGGCGTGAATTTCTTGCTCGAGCCGGCCGCTGGACGGGCGGGCTGCTGCTGGCGGGCTCACTGGGGACCCTGGCGTCCTGCGCCGGCAGGAAATCGGCGGAAACGACCTCCCGGGCAGTTACGGCACCGACAAGCGTCCCCCGGGAGGCGGCCGGCGGACCGGGTGCGCAGCTTGCCGTCGCCGGGGGCGGGGGCGACCCGGGCATCCTGGCCCGCAAGGCGGTTGACGCGATAGGGGGCATGTCTCGATTCGTCAGGCCGGGAAATGTCGTGGCAGTGAAGCCGAACGCGTCATTCATGGACGGACCGGAGGGCGGCACCAGCACTCATCCTTCAGTAGTCTCGGAAATCGTAGCCATGTGCAAACAAGCCGGGGCGTCCAGGGTCATCGTCACCGACCACACGCTAGTCGGCGCTTCGGAAACCTGCCTGGCCCGCAACGGGATCGGCGCGGCCGCGCGGGCCGCCGGAGCCGAGATAGTCGCCTACGGCGGGAGCGACGGCGGGGGGGGCGTCGAGACCGCCATAGATGGTGGCGTCTCCCTCAAGAGGGCGCTCATATACCCGATCGTGCTCGATGCTGACGTCTTGATAACCCTGCC
Source organism: uncultured Acidimicrobiales bacterium (assembly GCA_964485255.1). Taxonomy (GTDB): domain Bacteria; phylum Actinomycetota; class Geothermincolia; order Fen-727; family Anoxymicrobiaceae; genus CAZEJS01. The sequence continues at coordinate 12,396 of CAZAIS010000007.1, forward strand.
CAAGGCCAAGAGCCACGACGGTGCGGGCCTGTCCCTGGGGATGAAGAACCTCATCGGCCTGACGGCCGACATGTCGAGCATTCACAGCAACGATCTCCACCAGGGTATCGCCGATCTCGCGGGGTTCTTCAGGCCCACCCTATCGGTAGTGGACGCTTCGATTTCCCTTCTGGAGAACGGTCCGGGCGGTCCGGGCCCGACAAGGGCGTTCGGCACGGTCATCGCGAGCCCGGATTTCGTCGCCGCCGACAGTTATGCCTGCACTCTTTTCGGAATGAGCGCCGCCGACGTCCCTTACGTGGCCAAAGCGGGCGCCTCGGGGCTTGGGCAGGTCGACTTCGACAAGCTCGAGATTGCGAGAGTGTGAGTTATGAGCGTTAAAGGCGCGGCCGGGAGGCGGGTGCGGCCGTCAGCCCTGGGCGTCGCGCGGCGGATCACCCAGGCGACGTTTCTCCTGCTTTTCGGGCTGCTGGTCTTTTTCGCGGCATATCCGCCCCTGCGCACACCCGCCTCGAACATCCTTCTGCGGCTCGACCCGATATCCGCGGTCTACTCCGTCATCAGCACGCGCAGCCTGGCTGTGATCGCCGGTTTCTGGCCGGCGTGGGTGTTGCTGGGACTGACGGCGCTGGCGGGCAGGTTCTTCTGCGGCTGGCTCTGTCCGCTGGGCACTTGCTTCGATGCCGTGGGCGCCCTCAAGCCCGAATCCCTGTGTTACTACCGGCCCGGGGGGAAAGACGTGAGGGAGCTTCGCGGCGCCACGCTCAGGGCGCCGGGGGGCAGGCGGCCGGCGCGTATACCCGCGTGGTTGCGGCCCAAGTACCTGCTGCTGGCGCTGGTGCTGGGGCTGGCTTTCGCGAAGGTGGACATGCTTTTTTTCGCGAGCCCTACGGTCATAATGAACAGCACCTTCTACAGCCTGATGCTCCCGGCGGTGCCTTTCCTGTTCATCGCCCTGTTGGTGATCGCGTTCTTCTACCGCCCCCGCTTCTGGTGCGAGAGCATCTGTCCCGCCGGTGCCCTGATGAGCGCCGTGTCCCTCGTCGGCAGAAGGCTCCCCTCCGCGGCGGCACCGCTTTGCGTAATCAAGGATCCCGGCGCCTGCACTTCCTGCGGCGCGTGTTACCGTCAGTGCGGTTTCGGCCTGAGCGAGCCGTTCACGTCGAGGCGCGAGGGCAGGCTCCGTTCTGCCGACTGCACGCTCTGCGGGCAATGCGTGAGCGCCTGCCCTGAAGGCGGTGCCCTTGCTTTGCAGTGCTTCGGGTTGACGCTGTCAGCCTCGGGAAAAAAGGGCGCGAAGCGAGAAAGGTCCCAGGACCGGTCCTCAACCACGGCCCCGCGCGGCGCCGGAGACAACGAGAACGAGTGCAATCCGACCGTGCCCGATGCGGCCCGGAACCGCTTGGGATTAAGCCGGGGGGAGTTCATCGGTTCGCTGGGAGTTGGTGCCGCGCTCCTGGCCGGCTACGGCCTCGGGCTTCGAAAGACCGAGGAATCCGTCCTGCGCATGCCGGGAGCCCAGGACGAGTCGCGTTTTCTCGCGCGATGCAACAGGTGCCTCGAGTGCGCGCGGGCCTGCCCCACCGGCTGCTTGATGCCGATGAGCCTCGATTCGGGGCTCCAGAAATTCTGGACGCCGCGTTTCCTGCCGCGCGAGGCCGCCTGCGTTTTCGATCAGTGCGGCCAGGCGTGCCAGGCCGTATGTCCGGCGGGGGCGATCGAACGGGTCGATCCAGAGAAGGTCAGGATAGGGATCGCCCACGTGAACAAGCAAACGTGCCTTGGCTGGCGGGGTAAATCGTGTCTCGTATGCAAGGAGAGGTGCCGGTTCCAGGCCGTAAGCCTCAACGGGCTCCGTCCGAGCGTTATCCAGAACGCGTGTACGGGGTGCGGCGCCTGCGAGGAGACCTGCCCCAACGACCCGCCGAGCATAGTCGTATTCCCGCACGGCGTCAGTGCGTCATGGCAGGGTGGCGGCGGACGCGGGAGGGGTCGCGGCAGGGGCGGTTGAACCGGCGGCATTCAATGCAGGCCGAAATACGCGTCCAGCCCCTCCACGAGTTGCCTCGCCACGGACTCGGGCGTGCTCAATACCTCGGAGGCCCGGTGCTCGATGCAGACGACCGGGACCTTCGAAAGCACGCTCCCGATCAGGCACGTCGGATGGCCGGGAGGTGTGGTGTTGCCCTGGCTGGTGCCACCGGTGTCGTCCCGCACGGGCAGGCCCATGGCGGCCGCCAGGGCACCGGCCAACCTGTCACTCCCGGCCGCCACGCCGGCATCTACAACCGTTATCCTGCGGGGATCTCTCACCGGGCAGCGGGCGGCGTTCGGCGGTGGACGCATGACGCCCGTGAAGCCGTCGTCGTCGTAGTGCAGGCGCACCCATACCGTGCAGGTGTTGGCCAGGTCTGCACGCTCGCGAAGCGACCGGTACTCCGAAGCGCCGGCCTTGGTTAGCCTCACCTCGTAGTCCGCTTCCTCCAGTCGCGCCTTCTCCACGAGCGCGAGCTGCCAGACTCCCTCCAGCTCTCCGGGACAACCGGTATTGTCTCCCACGTTCAGCCCCGTCTCGGGGTCGATCTCGTTTCCCGTCCGGCCGGAATGCCCGGGGTCCAGGCAGACCACGGCTTTCACGGGTGCCCTGAAGTACATCGGTCGTTCGGCTATCACGGGCAGGGTGCCGTGAAGGTAGGTCGAGACGTCCTTGCCTTCACCCACCTCACCGGCGAGGTCCACCGTGAAGCGGGTGTTCGCCGGGACCACGTGCTTCCTGACGGCCGGTTGACCGGAGTCCAGCATGTAAGTGAACGTCACCTCCGCGTCGGCGTCGGCCGGGTTGACGACCGCCAGGTAGGTGTGGAAGCCGTCGCGGGTCGTCCCTTCCGCGAAGTACCAGCCGTGGTACAGGGCGTTGGCGCCCGGTGAAACGTGGCCGCCGTCCCACTTGCCCATGTAATCGAAGTACATGGGCCGCTCCGCGACCACGGGAAGGTTGCTCCGCACCAGCATTGCCACGTCCTGCCCCGGTCCGACGTCGTCGGCCACGTCGAGCGTGAACCGGCTGTGTGGACGCACAATGTGCTTTCGCGTCGCTGGCTTGCCCGTTCCCAGCAGATAGGTTAACTCAACGTCGGCCGCAACCGTGCCCGGGTTCACTATCGCCAGGTAGGTCGCAAAACCGTCTCGCGTCGTCCCTTCCGCGAAGTACCAGTCAGTCTCCAGCGCCAGGGCGCCGAGGGAATCGTGGCCTCCATCCATCACACCCATGTAATTGAAATATACGGGGCGCTCGGAGACGACCGGCACCGTGCTATGGATGAAAGTGGACACGTCCTGGCCGCCGCCTACGTCCCTGGAAACATCGATAGTGAACCGGCTCATGGCCGGGACGGAGTGCCTGGCCATCACCTGGGATCCGGAACCTGTCATATAGGTGAACGTCACGTCGGCCCTGCTGTTTGAAGGATTCATTACCGCGATGTAGGTCGCGAAGTCATCCCGTGTTGTGCCTTCAGCGAAGAACCAGTCATTCGACAGCGAAATGGTTCCCCTGGAGACGTGACCGCCGTCCCACTTGCCCTGGTACCAGAAATACATTGGACGCTCCGCCACAACCGGGACGGTGCTGTGTATGGTCGTCGATACGTCCTGCCCGGCGCCGACGTCACGCGAGACGTCGAGCGTGAATCGGCTCATGGCCTTGACGGTGCGGGTTTTCACTATGGGCTTGCCCTTGCCCAGCATGTAGGTGAATGTGACTTCGGCCTCGGTGTTGCCCGGGTTCATGACCGCTATGTAGGTAGTGAAGCCCGAGCGCGTCGTGCCTTCGGCGAAGTACCAGTCCTTCGACAGGTTTTCGGCTCCCAGCGAATCACTCCCGCCCGACGCCCCGGCGGCCGGCACATATGCGACCGCCGCGACGCATGCCAGCAGGGCGGCCGCCGCCACACGGGCAAACATCCTCGATGACTTCGCCATTGCGATTCCCCCCGATTCCCGTATGTTGATTACTTCTGTCGAAGTGATGCCGGCACCTTGAGCGCCGCGGGGCCTCATCACCGGCCAAGCCAGTGGTAAAACTGACCGCGAGTCCATTTTTTGACACTGTTTTACTCTTTTCGGTTAGAATGTCTTCGGCATTCGAGTGCAAAGGAGGCACCGTGCGCGACAAGAAAGCCGACACCGGGGACGTTCCCGCCAGCCCCGGGAAGAAACACCGCGTGAGGAGACTTCTTCTTCTGATCGCCCTGGGCGCGATAGCGGGCTACCTGGCCGGGGTCCGGCTGGACGAGGAGAAGAGAGGCCGCCTCGCAAAGCTGATGTTCGAGGGCCGGGAGATGTGGTTCAGGGTTTTCGTCTAGAGAAGGCCACGACAGGAGGTCGTTGCACATGGCGCGGTACGAGTACGACATTGTCATCATCGGTTCGGGGGTGGGCGGCCTGACCTGCGGCTCGCTCCTCTCGAAGGAGGGCATGAAAGTCCTCGTCCTGGAGCAGAGCCACCGCATCGGCGGGTGCTGCTCCAACTACGATCACGAGGGATTCCAGCCCGACGTGGGAGCCGTTTTCGTGATCGGGCACGAGATGTACTACAAGCTCTTCGAGCTTCTTGACCTGCGCCTCGAGGACTACCTGGACTACCGCCTTATCGACCCGGTCTACGACACGATCCTCGATGACGGCACGAGGGTCCTGCTGCCACGGGACGTTGACGAAATGGGCGAGGTCGTAGCCTCCATCTCCCCCGGTGACGTTGACGGGTATTACAGGTACTGCAGTGACATGCAGAAGATCTTCGATGTCTACCTCTCGGTGCTGGAGGTCCCGATGCCGGCGCTGAGGGACGTCACGAAGCTTTCCTCTCTCGCGAAGCTCGCTGCCCGCAAGGAGCTGTTGCCGTCGATGCCCATCAACGCGTGGCTGGCAACGAGGACCCTGGACAAGGTCGTGAACAACTACTTCAAGGACGAGCGCATCCGGCTGATGTTCGGCTGGGAGAACCTCTACGCTGCTCTGCCGGCTCACAGGTGCACCGGCATGCTCTCCAACATCACCTACATGGGAAGGATGGGCTACTACTACCCCAAGGGCGGCATGATCTCCATTCCGAAAGCGCTGCGCAAGATAATGGAGCGCTTCGGCGGCGAGATAAGGTTCAACACACTGGTGGAAAAAATCCTGGTAAGGAACGGCCGCGCGGAGGGCGTGCGACTGGCGGGGGGCGAAGAGATCAGCGCCAGGGCGGTCATCTCCAACGTACACTCGCGCCCCACCTACCAGGAGCTCGTCGGGCCGGAGCACCTGCCCTGGGTGGTCAAGCGGGCGGTCAAGAACCAGCCCTGCTCCATACCGGCGCCGACTTTCTACATAGGACTGAAGGAAAAGATGGATTCGGTCCGCGCCCACTTCACGGTCGCGCTCACCAACAGGCGGCAGTTCGACGACCTCTGGTACGAGTTCTACGACAAGGGCCTGATGTACAGGCCCGATGACGGCGCATTCCTCGTGAGCTGTGCTTCGCACGACGATCCCGACCTGGCGCCGGAGGGAAAGCAGGTGCTCTCCGCGATCTATATCGCGCCTTACAAGCTGAAGTACCACCAGTGGGACGACATCGCCGAGGAATGGGCCTGGGACTGCATCGACTCCCTCGAGCGGCGTGCTTTCCCCGGGCTGCGCTCCAACGTGGAGTGGATGGACTCGGTCACGCCGGTGGAACTGGAGCGCCGGCTTAGGCTGCCCGAGGGCGCCTTCTTCGGCCTGGAGATGAGCGGTTCGAACATGGGGCCGTTCAGGCCGAACTACAGGTCACGGGCAATCGACAACCTGTACCTTGCGGGTCAGTGCACCAACCCGGGCGGCGGCGTCCCGCTGGTCATGATCTCCGGTATAGCGGCCTCCAGCCTGCTTCTCAACGACTGGCCCGAGCTAGCCTGAGTGCACTGAGGGTCACACCCGGAATTGGCGCGTTTTTGTTGCGTTTGGGGTCAGGCTTGATCCGGGCGCTGCCGACGGTTCGCGGCCATCGGCCCACGACGCGATGCCGTTCAACGGGCTTCAACGAGAACTCCTGTTAACCCTCTATGCGGCCGACCTAGGTAAAGAGACCTGAACCAGGACCGGAACCCGGAACGGGAGCGAGGGGCTTTGAGGCGTTCGAAGGCGGCGATCATACTTGTTGCCATGGGAGTCCTGGCTCTGCTCATGGCGCCTGTGTGGCGCTGGGCGATCGGCCCGGCGCTGATCAAGATCCCGAAGGACCTTCGTGTAACATCCATCTTCCTCGGGGAGTTCAAGCTTTACGCGGACAGGGAGACCGGCCGCCTGTACCCTGGGGGGCAGGCGGTGTCCGTGCCGCTTTCGATCAGGGCGGACGTGCACAGTGACGAGTCCAGGTGCACGACGCGGACCGTCGTGCTCGAGGAGGACGTCCGGGTCAAGAATGCCCGGACGGGAGAGACCCTCGAGGGAGTGAGGCCCGAGGCCGTCTACGTGCTGGACCGGAGAACAAGCGAGAACGTGCCCGGCCTTATCGAAGGGATAAACCGCACGGGATACACGGTCAAGTTGCCGTCGCTCGCCAAGAAGAAGGACTACCCCGTATGGGACGACGAACTCGGCGGATGCGTTTTCGCGGAGTTCGAGGGCACCGCCAGGGCGGACGGCGACAGGCACAAGGGTGTGCCGGTCTACATTTATAAGACGCCGGGGGAAATGATGAAGATGGCAAGACCCCCTGCGGGCTCCCCGGCATCTCTCTCGGGGAAACAGATAAGAGAGATGACCGGGATCAGCGTGCCCGACACCGCCGAAATGTCCCTGGAGTACTACAAGAAAACGGAGTCCGTCTGGTGGGTGGAGCCGAAGACGGGAATTGTCGTGCGCGTTCCGCGGTACCACTACGAGTACTACGTGAAGAACGGCCTGGGTCAGAGTCCTGCCTACCTGAAACTTGCCGAGGTTGATTATTCGAGCACCGGCGCGAACTCACGCAAAGACGTGGACGAGAGTGTCCGGTACATCCGCAAGATCGACGCCGACCTCGTGGGAGCCCCATGGATGTTCTTCGCCACCGGGGCCATCCTGATCGCGGTCTCGCTGGTGCTTGCACGCACTCGACTTCCGGGAGGAGCTCTTTATTCCTGAGTCGCACACCTCCAACCTGATCCGGCTCTTCGCGACTTAACAAACCAGACCTGACCCCCAAAAGTTAAGTCAGAGGTCGAGCTTCATGTGGAGCATGCCGGGGGTGCCGATGAGGTCGAAGAGGAGGGGGTTCCTTTTCTCTTCGACGACCTCGAAGCCCATTCTTTCGTAGGCCTTTCGCGCGGGATCGTTGCCGATGAAGACGGAGAGCCGCATGTCCTTGAAACCCTGCTTGCGCGCGAGGGCTACGGAGCTGGATACCAGGGAGCCGAGGAGTCCCCGCCGCCGGTATTTCGAGGATGTCGCAACGTTCTCGATCATCATGGTGTCCTCGCCGTGCGGGAACCCGACGCTTGTGACGGGCTCCATGCGTTTCGCCATCGCCTTGAGCTCGTCGGTATCCCAACCGAGTTCCATGAGGGCCGGGCCCATCTTCTTGTACGCGCCGTCGCGGTTGTGGTAGTGGCAAAGGGAGGACGCCACCTGCCCGTCTACCTCCACGACGCTGCAGAACGTGTAATGGAACCACGATACGACTTTGGTCCGCAGGAGGTTCTCGATGAGCGTCAGGCGCGCGTCGGTGGGGCCGCCCACCCCGGGAAACATCACGTCATACACGGACTTGTCCATGTGGCTCTTACCCGCCAGGTAGGCGTGGTACGCAAGCGCGCGGCAATCTTCCGCGCGCGCGGGTCTAACGAACTCGCCCATCTCGGCTCCCTTCATCCCGGTTGGGGCACAATTATATTCGAAATGGGCGTCGTTCACTTTTTACTTTTCT
>CAZAIS010000008.1:0-18967 GCA_964485255.1 uncultured Acidimicrobiales bacterium
TGGCGGGCACGTTGTGCGCGTCGTGCGGCACGCCCTCCTTCAGCAAGGCGACGCAAGACAAGATCACGTCCACGATCAAGGCGGCCATGAAGGCGGGCGGGACCCCGGGAGCAGTGGTAGGCGTCTGGCGGAAGGGTGGGGGCTCGTACCTCAAGGCGTTCGGAACCTCCGGCCTGTCGGGGTCGGATACACCCATGAAGACCGGCGACGTCTTCAGGGAAGCCAGCATCACCAAGACGTTTACCGGCGTGGAGGTCCTGAAGCTCGTCGAGGCGGGCAAGCTCTCGCTGGACGATACGATCTCCAAGTGGGAGTTCTCGGAGGGCCTGCCGAACCGTGATAAGGTTACCCTGAGGAGGCTGCTGAACCACACGTCCGGGTACCCCGATCCCTCGAACGACTACGTGCCGTTCACGTCGCAGATACTCGAGACCCCCGAGCGGGAGTGGACCCCCGCGGAGCTGGTCCAGTGGGCGATACAGGACCAGAACTACCTGCCCCCGGGACAGGAATACCGCTACTCTAACTTCGGGTACTGCCTGCTGGGGATGGCTGTCGAGCACGTTACGGGAAAGCCGCTTGCGAAAGCGCTCGAGGACGACCTGTTGAAGCCGCTGTCAATGAAGGACAGCAAGCTCGACAACGCCAAGGGCTTCCTCACTTCCAAGCCGCACGCGACGGGCAACTTCCCCAACGTGCCCGAGAACCTGGCGCCCGACATGGACCTGGGCCCCGATAAGGTCATCGATACCACGTCATGGAACACTTCCTGGACCTGGGCCGCCGGCTCCATGTGCGGCACCGCCGAGGACTTGAAGGCCTGGATCGAGGCCGACGCGGGAGGCAAGCTGCTCGAGCCCGCGACCGTTACGCTCCAGCAGAAGACCGACGCGGTGCCCACGGCGGCGGGTAATCCCACCAAGTACGGGCTGGGGATTCTGGGCACGCCGCTCACGGGTGGCACAACGCTCTACTGGCACAACGGGGCGGTGCCCGGCTACTCGACCTTCGCCGGGAACGACCCGGACACCGGCCTCACGATAGTTGTCCTGTACAACATGAACCCTACAACCGAAGGTGATCCGCTTTCGGCCACGAAGACGGCGCTGACGCTGCTGGAGGTCATGGGTTTCACGCCCGCGAAATAGGGTTGCGCCGGGAGGGCTGCAACTCAGTCGCTCCTCAAAACCCGTTTAATCCTCAATCGGGAACTCCATCAGTCTGATTGCCGCGCCGGCTTGTGGAAGACCCCGAGATACTCATCAACAGGATACCTGTGCTCACCCTGCTCGCTGTGGATGAGTTCGAAACCGTTTTTCCCAAGCATGTATACGACATCGACAATCGAGTAGAGGCCATGCTCGCTCCCCAGCCGCTTGAACGTCTTCGTCGAACCCCCCGGAAGCGCGCACTCATCAAGGATGTAATAACCGTCGGATTTCACTACCCTCGCGATCTCCTTCAGCGACGCCCGCCAATCCTGCGTGTGGTGGAGTACCATCTCTGAGATAACAAGGTCGAATGTGGAATCTTCAAATCGCAGTCCGGATATTGTGCTCTCGATAGCCCGGTCTTTACCTGCCCTGACGATTTCCAATCGACCTCCGCGTGGTATCCGATCAGTCGTCGGGCTGTCCTCCAGGCAGATTATCAGAACCCGAAACGAGCGGCCCAGATCACAATTGGAGAGAAGCTTGTCCGGTATCATGAAGCCGTCCCGTCCGAGGCCGGCGCATTCGCCTGTTTTTCCGCCGGACTCATATCCAGCGTTCACGTCCTTCCTGAGTTCTACTGGGAGATATCTCCCGGCGCGGGGTTTTGAAGCCACATGCCGCTGCTGTCCATGAAATAGGCGCTCTCGCCGGCACAGTCAAGGCAGAGTATTTCGCCCTTCACCAGCCGCGCCCTGGGCTCCATGACGTTTTCCCCGCACCTCTCGCACTTGATCCAGTCGAACATCATGGAAGGAGGAGGCAGCACGAAGTTCTTCTCCTCTACCCGGAACATCTCTTCTACGGGGAGGTCCAGGTCCTGGATGGTCATCTCGTAAAACAACTGCATCATTCTGGCGAAATCCCCGGGCGATCCTTGCTCGTTCTCGACTATCAACCTGTTCCACAGGCCGTACGCTTCCGGATATACCTCTTCGCGACTGTTCTCGAAGTCGGGATCGAGTGCGTAGCGCACCCCTTTCCCGTCTCGCTTGACGAGGCTGAAAGCCGTCTTGCCCAGGTCGCGATAGATGAGAGCATTGTTCCCGAAGGAGCACCCGGTAGTGAGCTGCACTCCATCGGTGAGACAATTGTTGGTTTCTACCACCGCCACCACTTCTTCCATGCCGGTGTTTTTCACTCCCAGCTTCCGTACCGCGTCCGCTCCCGCCACGACACCGTATCCTAGATAGTTGCAGTAGTGTCCGTGGAGCGCGCCTGCTTTCTCCAGCAGTCCCATCCGATCGTCCTCTTCGATCATCTTTTCGATATCATGGCGCAGTGGGTTGCCTTCCCGAGGCGGCACGTCGTTCATGATCGCTCTCCTTTCCCGCCCTCGCTCACTCCGCGATGAACCGGAGCAGGTAGTTGTATTCGAGGTCTGTCAGCCCCTGTCTGCGAAAACCGCAAGGCGTCGCCATGCGCTCGATCTCGCCGGCGGAGAGCCGCATGCCGATCGGGGGGCCGAATGGCGTCTCCTCTTTCTTGCACTCGATTATCGCCAGGCAGCCCCCCGGTTTGAGGACCCTGTGGACCTCCGTGAACAGCCCGGTGTTGTCCTCTCTCAGACCCGGGACGTGGAGCACCGTTGCAATGAGACAGACATCCACGCAGTCGTCATCCAGGGGCAGTGGTTCCGAGATGTCCGACACGAACGCCCGGATGTTGGTTGTCCCCCGCGAATCCACCTTCGCCATTAGTTCATCTATCATCTCCGGCGACCGGTCAATGGCGAATACGACTCCCGCGTCACCGACTATTTGCAGGGCTTTTGCTGCGTAGTCTCCGGGTCCACAGCCGAGGTCAAGAAACACGTCACATTCCTTCAGCCCCAGCTCCTCGAATATCAACTCCGGGTCGTGCATCCAGGAACTGCTCGGCCCGCGCCCGCGTGTACGACCGCCCCGGCGGTGTACCCGTTCACACTCTCTTTCATTTTCCAAAGATAGGCTCCCAGCTCTTGCTATGCCTCTTCGGGCCTCGCCCGTGACCTGCGACCGCAGGGGTCTCAGTCCTTAAGGACGATTCCCTGTCCTTCGACCTGGTGGCAACCTCTCCCCGCGCATATGCGACAGAGGTCGCCACCCTCTTCTCGCGCCACCGTCTTGGTGCCCATTATTTCTTCCCCGCAGCCGGCGCAGACGGCGCTGTCTACTATCGGCGCGTAATCAGGCAAATCGACCCGGACTTCCTTCGCCGCCAGCACATCTTCGAATGGGAGCTGAACCAGGGCGAAGGCGGCTTCCCTTCCTCTGTCCATGAAAGACGCCATATCCTCCCGGTTTCCTTCCCGCTTCCTGATGAGCTTGTCGAGCATTGGGAAGAACTCCGGAACCGCCATATCGACCTTGCTCCTGAAATCCGGCTTGACGCGCACACGAATTCCCGTCTCCATGTTGCGCTCGGAAAACGTAACCGCAGTGCGGCCGATATCCCGGTACACGAGGGCGTTGTTGCCGAGCGTGCATCCCGACACCACCAGACCCCCGTCAGAGAAGCACGCGTTCGTCTCGACCACCGCAACCAGATCCTCCCTCCACGCCGAAGACGTCAACCCCCCGCCAAGACAACCCAGGCCGTATATCGAGGCCATCACGCCCAGCGCTATCCCTGGACAGAAGTGGCCGTGAATCGCGGCCGTCTTGACGAGACATCCAATCGCATCCTTGTCGCGAATCGCCTGCTCGAATCCTTTCCTGGGATTCAGAAGCAGGTCTTTGTCAATCCTGGGTCTCACTGTGCACTCTCCTGTACAAAAAGAAAGGCCATCCGACCGGCTTCTTGCCAGAATCCGGCCTTCATGGCCGTTGATTGCTTCCTGCGCGCAGGTTCCACGAAGAGCCTTCTTGGCCTGTCTATTCCCCGATAGCACAGGATTGACGATATGGTTAAGGTACTTTACCGTATTTCATTATGGGAAATGAACAGAACGTTGTCAAGGAGATCTCGGAGCGCCTGCAGCGAATCGCCGGGAAGCAATCTCGTATCGAGGTAATTCCGATCTGCTTCGACGAAGGCGTCACGGTAACCCACAGGGAGATCCATGTCATCCAGGTGATCGGGGAAAACGAGGGCACGAACGTCTCCAACGTATCGAACCACTTCGGCGTAACCAAGAGCGCGGCTTCTCAGCTTGTCTCAAGGCTGGAACGAAAGGGCTTCGTGAGAAAGGATCGGTCTCCCGACAGCGCCAAGGAGCTGCGGCTCTCCCTAAAGGACCTGGGGTGGCGCGCCTTCAGAGCACATGACCGTCTGCACGAGAAGCAAATGATGGAACTGGCGGAGCGCTTCGGCACTCTCACTGAGTCGCAGCTTGTCGCCGCCTCGGCGTTTCTAGACATTTTCGAAGAAGTAATCGACGAGCGCTTGTCAGAGCTATCGGGGAAACGGGGCACTGTGCGACCGCCAGCCCGGTGAAGACAGATGTTCGTATTCCGTGCATGAGCAACTAACGATTGCTTGTTGAACTTGGGCGGGAGCAGGCGCACCCGGTTTATACTTGCACGAGAGTAAGCGCACCCGGGTTTCAAGAAGGGTCGTGCCCGGGGAGGTCCCCGGCACCTCCGAGGCGCTCAGATTTCTTGAAACCGATCATAGTGTGCGAACCGGCATCACGTGGACTTGCCGCCGGGATTCGGGCACCTTGAAAACGGGTAAGAGGTGGACGGTTGGGCAGGCACTGGTATTTGTGAGGAGCACATATAGGAAGAGCCACGAGTCATTTTCTCGAGCGCGGGTTCCGTGCGGGCAGGGATCACCCATCGCCGGCGGGGTCGGGAACCTCAGAAGTAAGTCCGGTCGGCATCCGTTTTCCACTGGTCTTTAGAGATCGGTCGCGAGGGAGCCGGGCATCTCCACCTGTGACGCTTCGTACCTCGACCTGGCGACGCGGATGGACCTGCCGATATCGACGCTGGATACCTCGATGCGAAAAGCAGCGGGGAAACTACAGGTCCGCTTATACGACCCGTCACGAATCCGTTGACCGGGGATCGAAGCCCGGTCCCGGCAAAGGAGGCGCCACGGACACTATAGCCAACAGGATCGCGGATATGGCCCGCAAGGCCGGGAGCGGACCGGTCGAAGAGGTCGTAATCGGGCTTGGATACACGATGGTCCGCCTGGACGATGAACGCTCGGGCATCTCCTACACCCCCTGGGAGAACCTCGAGGCGGGGTGCGAGTCCTTCGCCGAAGCCGGTTCGATCTCGGGAAGGGAACTCGACGAGGTCCTGGGCTGGATCGGCGGAAGCTCCCCCGTGGCGTCCTCGATAGGGCTCGCGGCGGCCAACTCGGTACTGAAGCCCCCCGCCGAATGCCTGCGGGCCGACCTTTTCAACTGTCTCGACCTGAAGCCTGGCGAAAGCGTGGTTACGGTGGGGAGATTCAAGCCGATGGAGGCGGCGTTTCAGGACAGGGGCGTTGAGCTCGAGGTCATTGAGTGGGGGGATTCACCGAAGCCGTTGAGCCGGTGCGATGTAGCGATCATCACGGCGACAACCATCATAAACGGCACCCTGGAAAGCCTGCTCGAGTCGGTGGGTGAGGCCCGCGAGGTGGTCCTGCTCGGGCCGAGCACCCCCTGCGTTGTTGGAGCTTTCACCGAGGAGCCGATCACCATGCTTGCCGGCTCGATGGTGAAGGACCCCGAGAGGGTAAGGCGCGTTGTCTGCGAGGGGGGCGGTACCCCGACCATGGGCAAAGCGCTCGTCAGGTGGGTGGCGCGCGTTCGGTAGACCGGGTCGCGCCGCCGCTGATCGCCACCGGCTCTGCGGGCTCGCGTTCGCTCTCATTGTCCCGCCGGCTGCCGCCGCTGGATCAGTCCCAATCCTTCCATGGAAGTTGGGGTATATCAGTGATCAGCTAATGAAGGTCGCCGAATCTATGTACTAAGCCAATAATACAAAGCGATTGAAGCGAAACGGCATGGTCGCGACTACTCCGACAAGAATGCCTGCTTTGGTGTCCAGTCCATCGACAGAATCGAAATCTGCTTTCACTTTGAAGTCGACCTGAGCCAAGGTGGGTAGACTCAATTCAATACGTCGATATATGTCCGTACTTTGGGAATTGAACTTTTTAAAAGACTCCAGTTGTTTCTGGTTTTCTGAAGCCTGCCTACAACGAAACAAGGGTGAACCCCATAATGTCGCGCTATAACTTCAACGGTTGCTGTTGAGGTCCTAGCGGGAAAATGTATTTCCTGAGGAAGAATCCAGTCACTTGCCTGCTGATTTGCTTCGCCCTCTATGCCTTTGTGCTCCGACTCTCCCATGATGTCTTCATCAGCCACAACTTTGGCTTTCGAAATGTGCCCGAGCTTGATGTGTGCAAGCTCGTGGAGCAGCGTAAAAACGTATCCGTCCATTCTGTCCCCACGAGTGGTTAGTCCTATTGCCGGATTCCCAGTATCCAGTAACATCACAGCACCATCGAGCTTGCTTGCCTTTAGTGGCATCAGATTAACAAGAGTCACTCCAACACCAGCAAGCCACTCCTCCAGTTTTGCGAGGTCTGAAGGACTCTGTATTCGATGAACGATATCGGCCGCCAGGTCCCCGACTGCTGAAGCATCAAAGGTTTTCACACTTTTATTCTCAGCGATACTTCTAAAGCGAGCAAGCCAGGCGATTTGCTGAAGCGTGAAGGACACCTTGGCATTAGACCGTCGTGCGGCGGCAGCGAATTTCGGCTCCTCATCCAAGTCTGATACAGAGAGCAATTCCTTTATCGCATCTTCAAGAACGTCGAGGTCCTTTGTGTCGGGAAGCCAGCCACGCTGGCGTAGCTCACTGACTGGTACGAGTGATCGCATCTTCGCACGCCTGGCAACGTCTTGAGCTCGCACTTCACCGGACCTTGCCTTGTTCAGGTTGAATGCCGCCTGGAGATTAATCCACAGTTCCGCCGTAGTCCCGAGAGCTTCACTGATAGCAAGGGCCGTCTCAGGCGTTATCTGCCTGCGCACGTTGATGATCTCAGAAATGGTCTGGACGGGCCGACCGATAATCTCTGCGAATTCAGTTTCAGTCCAACCTCGGGCATTCAACTCATCGCGCAGATACTCACCAGGCGGAAAAGCCTCGGTTGATGCCGCCATCACTACCCCCTTCGTCTAATGGTAGTCCTCGAATCCGACAATGATTACCGTCTTTCCTTGGTCTTTCATTTCCAGTCGGATTATTAACCGCCATTGGTCATTTGTTCTCAGAGAATACTCACCTTTTCGTTTGCCCTTGAGTTTTTCAAAATTCAACGACCTCATTGTGTAGAAATCACGCTCGTCGGCCGCGGCCAGTATGAAGTTGAAGACCTTTCGGATGCCCTTCGTCTTCTCACGATTACCCAGCACGAACTTCGGGTCCTCGTGTACCCTACGCAATTCTGAATCCTCGAATTCGATCTGCATCCCGGCTCCAAATTCCCCTCCGAGTCAACTTCACCCTAAGTATGATATCTATGATTAGCTATGTCAATATTAATATTCATATTTAGGGTGAATTGTATCTAATCGTCCCGATTAACGGACTTCTGAGGCTTTAAGATCGATTGACGCTCAACATAGCAGAGAGTTGGAGTATGGGGCGGTTGGTTAACGCGTCTACTAGTTCTGGCCATTTTTCTCATCACCTAAAATACCCCCGCCCACCCGTTGCGCGCCGCCGTCAGGCGGAGTAGTCTATTGGTTGCGCGCGAGGGGATTCAGGCTGCTACGTTTTCTTAGGGGCACGCAAGTGTTCTTTTCAGAGCGCGGCTTCAGTTTTATCTCTGTCCCGCAGATTCGCTCTGCGGGTTCGCGCGCTCTATGGAGACTCTTGGGGTACAGATGAGCGTTACTATCAGAAGCGGTCAACTTCACTTCATGCAGGCGGCATTCCTTCCCGATCTACTGACCGCCAATAGAAGCAAATACCTGAACAACCAGTTCAAGAGGCTTCTCTGCACGCCCAGGAGCGAATGGCCCGCCGGTTGGTCGTCAGTCGAGACGCCGTTCCTCCATTACCTTGGTGCGATCGATACCGAGTTCAACGCATTCTCGGGAATCCTGAGTGAACCGGAACTCATGCCCGGCGACAGAATCGTTCCATTCACTGTCGCCATAAAGAGACAGGGAACGTTAAAGATCTCAGCCAATGTTCAACGATCATTCTCGAATCAGCAGGTCAACTTCCAGCCCCCCCGCCTGAAGATCCACCTCTTCAAACTTGGATTCGCGATTATCGTTCTCAACATTCCCTTCGAATGCGGGGACGGTCTCGATCCCGACAACTTCGTGAGAGCGATTAACCGTTTCAATTGGGAGCCGCAGAATCTTCGATTGACATTCCGGGACCACCACAAGGTAGGTTTCGGTTTTGTAAGCAAGTCATCGGGCGAAGACACCCAGGCTCTGACCACGCGGGAGCTATTCAAGCTAATCACCGGTCTAGTCAAAACGAGCATGATAACAGAGGAGCACCGGAAAGGGGTCGAACTTGATACATCGAGGATATATCCCGTGATCCTGTTGCGTGACACCCTGCTTGATCAGTGGTCCGACGACCGGGGAGCCAGACGCGAATGCCTTCAGGCAATAGCGACCATCCACGAGCTCGCGCCCATCTCTACCTCCGTCAGAGATGGCGCGCTGGAGGAATTCAGGAGCCGATATGGCGCTCTTTATACCGACTTCGCGCTTCCAACTGACCGGATGTTTATTTGCGGCCAATACTGGGCGAGCCCGAGGGAGAAGGACTACCACTGGCACCTCATCTATTCCCTGGAAGTGGCATTCGCGTTGAAAACGGTGCTCTCGTTCTTCTGCGACAGGATGAACGAGGTGGTAAGAAACGCCGGCAAGAGGTCGTTCGACTTCAAGTCAAAGATGAAAAGCTTGTCCCAACTCAGCGGTGCCGACTCCACCCTGGTAGACAGCATCAGCGAGATACTTTCATATGAGGAGCTTATCAAGCACCGCTACCGACCATGGTTCAAGATATGCTGTGATTCCCTTGAAGTCCGAGAAACCGCGATAAAACTGGACGGCTACCGCCAGGCTTACGTCGATTTGGGCATAGCCTGGAAGTCTCCCCTTGTCACCGCCGCCTGCAAAGTAGCGGACCTCTCCACGAGATTACTTCCCTAGCGGGAGGTCTCTGCCCGAATGATAGCAACCCGTTCAAAACCTCTATCCGGGCTCAAGAGCAGAACCCCGACGACTGCCGGTTCCGCCGATCGGGGCGCGGAATCGGTGAGTTGGGGGCTTCAGGAATCCGCTCAGGTTCAGCCGGCGTCCGAAGACTGCAAGAACTCCGGGTGATTGTTCACACCTTGAGGCTGCCTGGAGCGCGGCTGCTTCCGCACGGTTGTGGCGCGCCCCGGCACCGTTGATTCCACGGCGCCGTTGCCGGAAAATACGTCGACATGCGTTCCACTGGAGCAGGAGACAAAGATCAATCCGGAAGCCCGCCGGTCCACAAGTACCGGCGGGGGGTTCTAAGCGCCCTGGGGGCCCCGGGCTTCAGGGCATACCTCGCGGGCGCCTTCGTATCGAGCGTGGGGAGCTGGCTTCAGTTGTCCGCGGTGTTGTGGTTCGTGCGGGAAATCGGCAGCGACACGATGGTAGCCTTCGTGAACCTCGTCGGATGGGTCCCGGTCCTCGTGTTCGGGCTCTTCGCGGGCGTGCTGGCCGACCGACTGGACCGGCGCCGGGTGATAATTATCTGCCAGGTCGTCATGATGTCGTGCTCGGTCCTTATCGGTCTGTGCATTCACATCAAGTCCCTGCGGGACCTCGTGCTGATCGTATTCCTGGGCATCTCCGGGATCGCCTACGCCGTCTTCACCCCGGCCTGGGTATCCGCGATCCCCTTCCTGGCGGGCAGGAAGAACGTCCTTAGCGGAAACACGCTCAACAACGTTCAGTTCAACCTGGCCCGTTTCGTCGGGCCGATCCTCGGCGGTCTGCTCCTCGCGGTCACGAGCGCCTACATGTCCTTCTACCTTAACGCCCTGACCTTCGGCGCGTTCATCGTCCTCATACTTCTGTCGAAGGCCGAGCTTCCGAAGCCGTCGCGCTCCGGCGGACGGGTCGTCTCGAGCGTCACGGAAGGCTTCCGGTACGTGGGGCGGAATCCCTGGATGATCAAGGTGCTGGCCGCAATCGCGGGCCTCTCCTTCTTCGGGTACTCCTTCATCGTCTTGATCCCGTCGGTCAGCAAGCAGGTACTTCACGTGGGTAGCCACCATTACGGCTTCCTGATGGGGATGTCCGGGCTGGGCGCGATAGCGGGCATCTTCGCGGTCGCCTTTCTCGGCAAGAGCCTCGGGCTCAAGGCGATGATGTTCGTGGGCGCGCTGCTCACGGCCGTATTCCTTGCCGGCTTCGCGCTGTCGGACGTCTACTGGCTCTCGTGCGTCTTCGCCTTCATGATCGGCGGGAGCTTCCTGCTCTTCAACTCCGCCGCGGGCGCGGCGCTGCAGGGCGGCGCGAGCGCCGAAATGCAGGGCAGGGTGACAAGCATGTCGGTCGTGGCGTTTATCGGGGTCTACTCGCTGGGAGGTCTCTTCCTGGGATACCTGTCGGACGCCTTTTCGCTCGAGGTCTCGCTGCTCGTCGGCGGGGCGGCCAGCGCGGCGGTCGCGCTGTTCGTGCTTTTCTTCGTCTCGGTCCCCGGCGAGACCCGGACCTGACCTACGGTCCGGACGCGGTGCCGGCAGGGCGGAGCCGGACGCCGTCCCCGCCCCGCCTTCTTTTAAGGCGCCGTGAACTCCACGACCGGGGTCCGGGAGACGCTCCCGAACGTCTGGTAGTTGAGCATGGTCACGTGGGAGCCGGGTACCTCCTTGTACAGGGTGTTGTAGAGTTCGTCGAGCGTGAGCCCGCCGTCACCCCCGAGGGCGGATAGCAGGCTGAAGCTGAACTCCTCGGAGAGCCAGGCGTCGATCTTCTCGTCGTACTCGCAGCCGTAGGCGCTCTCGTCGATCGATGAGGCGCACAGGTACGCGACGCCCTCCGCGTTTATAGCGGCGCCGACGCTCTCGCCGTAGCAGGTGTCCTCTATGACGAGCATCCTGCGGAACCTCCCCGCCGCCCTCATCTTGCCGATCGTGGAGGCAAGGCCGTCCGAGGAGAGGCTCTCCCCGTAACGGAACATGACCCTCCCCGGCGAGCCGTGCCCTATCAGGTAGAGCAGCACGTCGGTCCCGGGCCCCGACTCCAGCACCGCGGACGCACCCTGGCTCTTCTCTCCCTCGAGGACTTTCACGAGGTTACCTGCCGTGACCCGGTCGCCCGAGTAGTCGATCCGGGCGCCCTCGCGCACGTTCGGCCCACCCTTGACCCAGTGCACGTCGCCCTTCATCCTGTTCGCGGGGTTCTCAGCCAGGTCGTCCGCGGTCATAAGGATTATGTCTTCGTCCTTAACGCCATTCTCCTTGAGCTTGTGATAGAGGCCCAGCGCGTCGGCCTGGTGACGGTAGTTCTCCCACCCTCCGCTGGTCGCGATGATCACCGCTTTCATGCCCTCACGGGCCGGGAAGCTGATGCCCGCGGCCTCGTCGGTGAACTCCTGGCGGTAGGAGCCCGAGGCGGTCGTGCGCCCGGCGGAAGCGCCCTCGGGGAGCACGCCGGCGCCCAGGGAATCGTCCGAGCTCAATACGCTCGAGGTCCTGAACTCCGGGCCGCGCGCCCCGATCTCGGTGACGCCGTAAGCGTAGAAGGTATGGAGCGGATCGACGCCCTTTATCCAGTCGTACTCGAGCGGCCCGGAGGCGCCGGAGACATCGGGGCTCTTACCCCGCAGGAACAGGCTTATAGCCTCGGCGGGTCTGTCCCAGGCGACCTTCACCGAGACGTTCCTGCCCGCCTCGTCAACCTGGAGGACGTTGCCGTTGGCCACCATCCACATCGACTCGAACGCGTCCTCGCCGCCGCCGAAGACGTACTTGCGGAACCCCCCGTTCGCGTACTGCTGCCGGGCGGCTGTATAAGCCGCCAGCAGGAGAGCGTCGTAGGAGGCGCAGTTCGACCGCAACGGCCCGCTCCCGAACCGCCCGGCGTACTGCTTTTCGTAGCCGGACGCCGGGTCGTCCGAGGGGATCACGTACTCTATCCCCGCCGCCGCGGGGCCGAGCATGGCCGGCAGGGCCTTCGACACCGCCGCGTCGGTCACGAGCATCCGCGCCGGTCCGCCGCGAGCGTCCAGCTCCTTCTTTATCTTCACCGCGTCCTCGACAAAAGAGGCGCAGATCACGTACTCAGGCGCGCCCTGGAGCGCCAGGTCCAACACGCGCCGGATATCGGGGTCTGCCCGCTCATACTCCGGCAGCGCGCATATCTCGATCCCCATCTCTCTCGCGTAGAACGGCGCCCAGTTGTGGAACGTCTCGCCGTATACTCCGCTCTCGGAAACCAGCGATAACTTCCCGACCCCGCGCGACTTCAGCACGTGCAGGATGGTACGGACCTGGGCTATGTCGGACTCGCACGTCCTCCACGGGTAATGCGTTCCCGCGAACGCGCGGAATATCTCGTCCGAGGTGGCGCTGGGGCTTATCAGCAGCTTCTTCTTCTTGATGAAGAGGGGCGCGAGCGCCATCATGCCCTCGGAGTTCCAGGGGCCGATGACCGCCGTCAGGGAGCCGTCCGCCAGCAAAGGCGCGGCGAGCTTCTTGAGTTGCGCTCCCGTGTGGGCGTCCCCCGTGTCGGTGAATACGACCTCGATCCTGCGCCCTCCGATGCCGCCGCCCCGGTTGACGCGCTCGGCCGCCCATGCTATCGCTTCCCTGTCGCCCTGTGCGTGCCGGCCGGTCGCCGGGAGCAGCACGCCCACCCTGACGGGGCCGCCCGATGCGGCCAGGTAGGCGAAGAAGAAGCCGAGGAACACCAGGGCGGCCGCGAGCAGGACGGCTCCCGCTCCGAGGGCGACCTTCCAGGTGACGCTTAGATTCCGCGGCCTCTTACCCAAGGCTAAACCCATTCCCCGGACGGCATGATTGTCTCCATGCCGTCAGCGTGGCTCGAGAGTGGCGGTCGAATACCATAGCGGGCTCCCGACGGGCGGCCCCTTGTGCATCTCGATCGCGCGCCTGCCCGAGCAGGCGATGGCAGGGTCCGTGCCCCCGTTGATGGGCGAGAAATTTATATTGTTGAGCATGGGGTTGCCCTCGAAGTCGTCCACCCTGGCCCGGCCGATATACTCGTCGCGGTTTGTCTTTGGGGCATAGCCGTAAACCGCGTAAACGACCTGGGGACCGGCTCCCGGCGCATTGTACGCGTAGGCCGACGCGCCGTCCCACTTGTTGACGTAGTAGGAGACGTACCCCTGGGCTTCCCGGTCGTACTCGGAGAAGGTGGCTACGTTCTGGCGCTCCCACTTGGGCGCTATCCACGCTATCGCTCGGTTCTCCCTGTCGACGCGGCCGAAGCGGAATCCGTCCCCGAAGAGCTGGACGAACCTGTCGGTGTCCTTGAAGGCGGCCAGGACCTTGGTCCCCTCCAGGCTCGCGGAGCCCCCGAAGTCGACGGTGTTGCCGGCGGTGTCGATAATGCCTACCCTGTACCAGTGGTCATGGCCCACCGTGGATAAGTGGGTCTCGATGACGGAGCGGTCGTTGAATGCGATGACGCTCGGGTAGGAGCCGGTGTCGTAGTCGCCCTCATGGAGCCAGGATATCTTGCCGGTGTTCTTGTCCAGCATCCCTGTCTCGTACCACAGGCCGTTGCCGTTGCGCGCCCTGTGGACCATCACGACGTAACCGGCGTCGGTGATGGCGATGCCCGGCTCCACGCCGGTACCGGACTTGATGGGGTCCCCCTGCCACTTGAAGGAGCCGTCATCGGCAAACCGGCCCACGTTGTACCAGACCTGGTCCCTTGTGGCGCCCTCGTGGGCCTCGACGATCCAACCGTCCTCGGTTGCCGCGAGAGACGGCCTGGTGCCGCCCGGGTATTCGATCGCCTCGCCCATGACGCCGCCGCTCTTGGGCCGGACCTTTGCTTCCTTGCCGCCCTGCCCGCACCCCGCGGCGAGCGGAAGCACCAGGAACGCGGCGCAGAGCGCGGCCGCCGCGATGGCGGTTCTTGTCCTGATCCTTTTGATTGCCCACCTGCTCAAGGCATTTCCTCCTTTCCTGGCAGGGCCCGCTGGAAGGGCGGTCCCCTCGTGTGCGCGGTCTACCTGTTCATACTGTCCCGCGCGCCTCTTACAACACGTGCGCTTCCCCGTGCGCCGATTCATCTCCGGGGGCGCCGGGTCCGCCGTGACGGGTCCTCCGGGCTCCTCCAGGGGCGGGCGCCGGGTCCGCCCGCCGGCGGCCTCATTCCAGGTTGATGAGCGCGATCGGCTCGTCGTATTCGTAGCGCGCGGCTCCCTTGCCCGACCCGGCGCTCCCCTTGAAACGCACGGACGCCTCCCGGCCGTCGCGCTTTATCTCCACGACGACCTCGCCGGCGAGGTTGTAGGGGTAATCGTGGAATTCCAGTTCGTAAGGAGCGGAGCCTTCGGCCGCGCCGGGGCCCATCTCCACGAGGCAGCGAGCCTCCGCGCGCTCGCCCGAGTCTGTGTCCCTGGCGTCCACGTTCACGGTGACCGTCTCGAGGACATCGTACCCCGCAACGCGCGAACAGGTTATCGCCCCGGTCACGGTCTTGACATCGAGCCGGTAACCGGCGGGACCGAGGGTGAACTCCCTGCGCGGCACGCGGACTCCGCTCTCGGGAGGCGTCTTCACCGGCCCGGGGCGCCAGGGCCGGACCGCGAGCACGACCACCAGGGCGATGAGGGCCAGGGCGCCCATGGCGATCGCGGCCCGTTGCACGGCTATCCTTCGCCGGGCCGGGATGGGGCTCGCCCCGGCCGTTTCTTCCGCGGCCTCGAACTCATCGAGGAGCATCGCGCGCGTATCTTCGATCGACTCCCGGGACTGCTCCACCTCGGCGGGAACGATCTTCCTGAGCGCCCGCAGGAACTCCTCTTGTTCCCGCGCGCCGGCGCGCTCACGCTTGCCCACTCGTTCCTCCCTGTTGCAGCTTCTCGAGGATACCCGCCTCCTCGGCCTTCGCGCGAAGCGCCTTGAGTGCCCTCGATATCTTCATCGCGGTGTAACGCTCGCCGTCGCCTGTCAGCTCCGCGATCTCCTTGTTGCCCATTCCCTCGATGAGCCTCAACCCCAGCACCTCCCGGTAGGCGGGCCGGAGCTTTCGAACCAGTCCCAGGACAGCGACGTAGAGCTCCGTGTAGTCACGGTTGACTCCGGAGTCGTAACGGTAGATTTCCGTTGCCTCGTCGATGTCGATCGTCCGCCTGTCACCTTCGGCTCGATAGTAGTCCACAAGCGTATTGTGGGCGACCCTGTAGAGCCACGTCTCGAAAGACCCCCGGCCGGGGTCGAACGAGCTGATGCCCTTCAGGACTTTCAAAAACACCTGGGCGGTCAGGTCATCGGCGTCGGCCCGGTTGGGAACCCGCCTGGCGACGTAACCGTATATCCTCCCCTGGAACACCGTATACAGTTCGCCGAACGCCTCGGGATCCCGCCTGGCACGGTTGACCAGTTCGCCGATCCGGTCGTCCTGATTGTTCATACGCGATTCCGCTCTACCCACATCAGATGTCGCGGGGTAATTCTAGACGGTCGTGGCCAGAAATATCCATACTCGCGCAATCGACGTGGGAGCCCGCGCCTTAGACTTCCAGGCGGCCTCGAAGGCGGAGAGATCGCACAGAGGAGCGACCTGCCGGCCCGGAGGAGAGCCGTGGTCACATCATCCTTTTCATGATCTTCTGCATGAAGTTGCCGATGGCGTGGTTTACCCTGGCGGCGCGCTCGCGGCCGGGCCCGGCCATCCCCGCCCACTCGTTGCCTACTTCAACGAGCATCTGCCCGTAGTTCCCGGGTACGGGGCGCGACCCGGGCCTGGGAACCATCCGGAGCGCGCCCTTTTGGCACCTTGCGACACACACGCCGCAGCCGATGCAGCGCGAGCGGTCGAAAATCAGCTTCTTGCCGTAGAGGTGAAGGGCCCCCGTGATGCAGTGGTCTGTACAGGCCCCGCAGGCCGTGCACGCGGCGTCGTCGATCCTGGGCAGGAACCTGCTCTCCGTGAACATCGCGGGAGTGTTGAACCTGGTGAGGTTGGCCAGGGAGACGCAGCAACACGCGCAGCAGTTGCAGGCGATAATGGGCAGCTCCACGTTGTCAACGAAATGGATGAGTCCCGCGTCCTCGGCCCGGTCGAGCGCCTCGAGTATCTCGGGCTTCGAGACCTTTCGGCCGAAACCCTTTTTCTCTATATAGTGAGCTGCGGCGCCGAACTGCATGCAGACATCCAACGGCTTGTCGCAGCCGTCGGCGAGCAGGTTGCGCTGCCTCCGGCAGGCGCAATAGTTGGCCAGCGACCAGGTGTCGTGGCGCTCTATGACCTCCCGCAGGCTGTCGGACGGCAGCACGCCCGTCTTCTCCACGGGAAGGCTCCCCTCGGAGGGCATGATGCGAAAGACGCGGGAGTCCCTTTTCATCAAGTGCAGGGCGAACTCCTGGTCGTAGAGCTCGTCGTAGAGCCTGGCGAGGCGAAGCGTTTCTTCATCGTCAGGCCTCTTCCAGAACTGCATCTCATACACGCCGGGGAATATCGGAAAGACAAAGTACTTCCTGGCGTCACCGTCCCCGTACGAGAAGATGACCGCGCGGTCCGCCAGCCGCTCGAGCACGGGCGCTATCTCCTCCACGGGCCTGTTCAGCTTTGCCGCCACCTTCTCCGCCGTGGCCGGCAGCCGCGGCATGTCCGCGACTACCGCCGCCTCCTCCTCGTTGAAGAGGATATCGAGTATCTCGAAGAACACGTCGGTTGAAAGGTTCCTCAGCGGGGTCGGCGGACTGTTGATCCGCCTCGCCAGTCTCCTGTGCGCTTCAGTCGTCATCTCGTGATCTCCTTGATGCTATCGGGGTATATACGCTAAGAGAGCATCCGATCGAGGACTACCATTACCCGGGAGGGAAACCGCCTCGCGTATTCCCGGAGCGTATTCTCGGAGAGTGACCTCGGGTCCATCTCCCGTGTCTGCTCCATGATACATAACATATTTGTTAAGTTATCAGCATCTATGACTCAAGGGTCGATCTCGAGGAGCGTAAGATTTCGCGGGGCCGGACACTGCCGGTGGAACAAGCGCAACGCCGGCCGGATAGCCGCCTGAGCGACCGGGGCGTCGCGGGCGCCTCAGTGCGGAGGCGCGGGCCGGTAAGGTCGAAGCGCGCCCGCGAGGCCCGCCGCCCGGTGCCGAACTGGACAGCGTCCTTCACGTGGTTATACTTATGACAATTTCCGGGCCACACCGGTGGGACCGTCGGCCCTCCCGCCACCAGGGCGGCTTCTGACGCGGGCCGGATATACCGAAAAGGAATTGATCGACAGATGGACGAACAGCCCAGGGGCTACGAGACTGCAAGGCGGCTTATCGACAAGGGCGTCGATATCCCCAATCCCATGAGCCTGGACATCGGCCCGGAGGTCGATCCGGCCAGGATATCGGGCGCGGGCGTGAAAATCTTCCCGGGTTGCCGTATCTACGGCTCCAGGACGGTCATCTCGGCCGGCGTGAAGCTTGGCGCCGAGGGCCCTGTCACCCTTGACGACTGCCTGTTAGGGCCTGACGTGGAGCTCAAGGGCGGCAGCTTCTCCGGGTCGGTCTTCCTGCGGAAGGCGAACATGGGGCCGGGCGCCCAGGTGCGGGAAGGGACCCTTCTCGAGGAGGAGGCCAACGGCGCCCACTGCGTCGGGCTGAAACAGACGATCCTGTTCCCCTTCGTCACTCTCGGCAGCCTGATCAACTTCTGCGATTGCCTGATGGCGGGCGGGACCAGCCGGAAGGACCACAGCGAAGTCGGCTCCTCCTACATCCACTTCAACTACACCCCCGACGGGGACAAGACCACCGCGTCGCTCTTCGGGGACGTGCCACGGGGCGTAATGCTCAACCAGCCGCCGATATTCCTGGGCGGCCAGGGCGGAGCCGTGGGCCCGCTTTGCACCGGGTTCGGGACCGTGGTCGCGGCGGGAACAGTGCTGCGGGACGACGCCACCGACGGCATGCTGGTCATTCCCGGAGCGCCGCCGGAGCTCAATCGCCCCGTCACCCCGCACGCGTACAAGAAGCTCTCGCGCCTTGTCTCGAAGAACATCGTGTACATGGCCGGCCTCATCGCGCTGAAGGAATGGTACGTGAACGTCCGGCGGCCTTTCTTCGAAACGCAGGAGATGGGGCTTCTCATCTACGAGGGCGCCCTGGAGGTTCTCGATGGGGCCGTAAAGGAGCGCGGCAAGCGGCTCGAGGCGATGGTAGCCAAGGTATCGCCCGGCGACGCGACGTGCCGGGAGCTGCGCGAGCGCGTCACCGAGGTGCTGTCGGTGTTCGACGCGCCGGAGGTGCCGGCCGGAGACGAGTTTCTCGGGGCCCTGCGCCCGAGAGTCGGGCAGGATCCGGGCGACTACGTTACAACAATCCAGCAACTGCCGGCGGAGGTCGCCGCCGCGGGGGTGAAATGGCTCCAGCGGATTATCGACGAGTTGTGCGCGAGGGCCGCGTCGGCGGTGCCATCCATGAGACTATTCGCGGACGCCTGAGGACGGGCGGCGCGCGAAGCGACGAACGAACGGGAGAAACCAATGGGCAAGTTGTTCGGAACCGACGGGATCAGGGGCGAAGCCAACCGCCATCCCATGGACGCCGCCACGGCCTTCGCTGTCGGACAGGCGCTCGTCTACGTAATGAAGA
>CAZAIS010000009.1:0-18176 GCA_964485255.1 uncultured Acidimicrobiales bacterium
ATTCGGCGACGCGAGCGTCATCGGATGGAACCGTATCGAGGAGCGAGTCCACCAGTGATGGTATATCAGCTCGCCGAACCTTGTTTTCACCATTCATCTCCGGTCCTTTCCGAGCGAAACCGAAGCCTCTGCCTCCAGGCGCAGCCGGTTCGGCGAAGCGCCTGAAGCGGGACGGCACTCCAAAAATACCTGTTCCGGGGTGCCCGGTCAGTCGGAGTGGGCTCCGATCGTGTTTGTTCCGGTGGCGCGGCCGTTGCAGTACATGGAGCGCTCGACCATGACGTTGCCGTACGGAGTCGTGACCTCTACCAACGCCCCGGCGCGCCCGCCGGCGACCCTGTCGGCCATGCTGTAGGTGCGACGGGAGTTCGCAGGTACAACGTCAACGACGGCCTCGGCCTCGGAACCGTCCTGGGGCAGGTAGGTGATCCTTATGTCCAGGTCCATCTCCCCGGGGTTCTGGACCAGCGTATATGTCTGCCAGCCGCCGGAGGTCTGCCCGTCGGGGAGGTAAAACGCCCTGTGCGGCAGGTCGAGCCTTATTGAAGCGTGCATCGCCTCCCCCGCGCCGTTATCCCAGTACATCGCGCGCTCGGCGATGATTCCCTTGGGTGAATAAACCTGGATTGACGTATCGGTGTCCGCGAGGCCCGCCACGTCGTTGACCCTTATCGTCTTCCGGGAGTTGGCCGGCATCTCGAAAGGCTCCTCCTGCACGGGCCCCTCCGGCGTCAGGTAGAAGACCACAACCTGGACCGGGACGTCGTTCGGGTTCTGTATGAGCAGGTAAGTCGTGAAGCCGTAAGCCGTGGTGCCCTCCGCCAGGTAGAAGTTGTTCGCCGGGGCGTTGGTGCCCACCGAGCAGGAGCCCTCGCGCCTGTTGTTGCGGTACATCGAGCGCTCGGCCACCACCGGGACGTTGGAGTCCACCTCTATGGAAGCGTCGGCCCCGCCGATATCCCGCTCCATGGAGTATGACGCTCGCGAGAGAGCGGCGATTCGTTTCTCCAGGACCTTGGGGCCGTCGTTTTCGGTCATGTAAGTGAGCATCACCTCGGCCTCTGTATCGTTCGGGTTCTCGATCAACGTCCATGTCTCGAAGCCGTGGTCCGAGCTGCCCTCGGGGAGGTACCAGGTCACCGATGGAGCGTTCACGCCGATGGAGTTGTGGGCCTCCGGCGCGGAGGCTCCCTCGCCGGTCCATGACATCGTCCGGTCCACGGCGATGGCCTCCCCCTCGAGGCATTCCACCCTGGCGCAGAAGTCGGTGTCCCCGAGGTCCCAGCGCGGGTCGACCGTGGTCTGGCTCAACGGGGCCAGCGGCACGTCCCTGGGGGGAAGCATTCTCCCCCCGCCCGCCTCGGTCGCCGGGTCCATGTAGGTTATACGGGCCGTGAGCGGCTCGCCGCATGGGTTCTCGATTGTGATGTAAGTTGAGTACCCCCAGGCCGTCGTGCCCTCGGCCAGGTACCAGGTCGAGTTGGGGGAGTTCACCTTGAACGCGGCTACCTTCCTGTTGGTCTTGTCGGCGCATCTGCCGGTCCCGTAGGTCACCCAAGCGTCCCTCGCCTCGAGCGGCGCGTCACCGGCCAGGGTCACGTTGGCTACGACCTCGGCGTAGCTCACGCGCCTGGTCGAGTTGACCTTGATGCCCTCCCCCGAGAAGTGGGCGCGCACCGGGTCCGCGAACCTGGTCGCCGAGCCGGTGATGGTGACGTCCAGCGTCGAGCCCGCGGCGGCGCCGGCCGGTCGTACGGATGCCACGGCCGGAATCCTGGACCTGAACAGCGAGCCCGTGTATTCGCTGCCTTCGTCGACCGCCTGCCCCGCGTAGAGAAAGTTGCCGTCCGGGTCGCAGAAAAGCGCCGCCGCGTAGTAATACCATCTGGAAACCGGGAGTATCTGGCCCAGGTCCGACCACGCGTTGCTCGCCGACGGGTTGAGGTTTTTGGATACGCGGGCCTCCTCGTGGGAGAAAGCGTAGAGGACGTCGTTCCTGCCGTCGTAGCTCAACCCGGCCCAGGCGATGTCGATTCCGCCCGGGTTCCCCATTTCCTGCCACGAGGTTCCCGATGCGGGGTTGGTGTTCCTGAAAACGCCTCCGTCGTGGGTTCCCGCGTAGAGGTTCGTGCCGTCGTCCGCGAAAGCGAACGGCCGGCTTTCGTCCGGGTTCCCGGCACTCGACCACGTCGAGCCGGTCGCCGGACCCGGGTTCCTCAATACCTCGCCCGAGCTTGTTCCCGCGTAGAGGTTCGAGCCTAACAGGTGAAGAGACAGCACGAACAATCCGTTGGGCGCCCCCACGTCCTGCCAGGTGTTCCCGGCGCGCGGGTTCGGGTTTCTGTACACGTTGGTGCCGGAGCTCGCGTACAGGTTCGCTCCGTCGTGAACCAGGCAGTATGCGCCGTCCTCCCATTGTGCGCCGGTGTTTGTCCAAGTATCGTTTTTCCGGGGGTCGACGTTTCTCCACACGTTGCCTATGCCCGTACCCGCGTACAGTATCCCCCCCTCGTAAAGGAGCGCGAACACGGTACCGGTGTCCACGGCCCCCATGTCATGCCAGGCCCCGGTGGACTGCGCCAGCCTCCATACGTGGCCGTCCACCGTGCCCGTGTAGATGACGTGGTTCCGGCTGTCGAAAGCCGCGCAGATCGCTCCCGTACCTTCGCCCGCGCCCGGACCGCCGGTGGAAGTCCATTTGTAGGCGGCCGGCGCCGGGTCCGCGAGGGCGAGGACGAACGAAACGGCCAGGGAGAAAGCGACGACAACGGCTGCTGTTTTTCTGATCAATGGTTCCACCTCCCGCTCCGGGCGGCGAGCGCCCGGCCCGCGTTCGACTCCCACTGGTTCGACTCCCGCTGTATTCTATGCACACGCCCCCTGCCCCTGCAGGGACGCCGGCTCACCGGCACGGCGGTGCCCGGAAGCCGGAAGCGCAAATCTGGCAGAATATACATAGCCGGGGCGGTGCCCGGGGCGGCCTTCGCGGGGTACGGGATGCCGCCGGGGGCCGAAGACGCCCGAGACGCGAACTGGAGCCGGCCTTTACAGCGGGGAGGACTATCACGGCCGCCATGCCCGGTGCAGCCACAACCTCGACGAAGCGCGAAGCGTGGCCCTCTTACGCCTTCGTGTGCCTGGTCCCGCTTGTCTGGGGGATGAGCGGGATACTGGTGCGCTGGATGCGCCTGGGGGGTCACGAGCAGGTTGTGGTCTGCTACCGCTCGTGCTTCGCGGCGGTTTTCTACCTCTCCGTCATCCTGGCCGCCCGGCGCGTGAGAGACCTCGGGCCCGGCGCTCATCCAGTCATGCTGGTTGCCAGCGGGCTTGTCACCGCGGGCTTCGCCGTGTGCACTTACAAGGCGTACAACCTGGTGTCGGTGGGCACCGCCACGTTCCTGCTGTACCTCTCGCCCGTTCTGGTAGCGGTGATGGCGCCGCTGGTCCTGAAGGAGAAGCTCGAGAGGTCCACCTTGATCTGCCTCGCCGTCGCCCTCTGCGGCACCGGGCTCCTGTCCTGGGGGCAGTCAGGCCACTCCGGGGGGCGAGGCGCCCTTGGAATCGCTTACGGGGTCGGCTCCGCTGTCGCCTGGTCGGTGCTTATGATTCTATGGAAGAGGCTCCGCGAGACCACGTCGCCCCTGACGATAGGCATCTGGACGAATGTCGTCTGCGCCGCCGTCGCGGCTCCGTTCGCCATACCGGCCACCCGTTTCGTGACACCTCGGGCGTGGTGGCTCCTCGCCGTCTTCGGCGCGGTCAGCTTCGGCGCCGCGAGCCTCACCTACTTCTACGCGCTCAAGCGGGTGAAAGTGCAG
Source organism: uncultured Acidimicrobiales bacterium (assembly GCA_964485255.1). Taxonomy (GTDB): domain Bacteria; phylum Actinomycetota; class Geothermincolia; order Fen-727; family Anoxymicrobiaceae; genus CAZEJS01. Next base: position 3,819 of record CAZAIS010000009.1, read on the forward strand.
GACGCGGCGGTCCTGTCCTACGTCGAGCCCGTGAGCGCGATGGTCCTGGGCTTCGCTTTTCTCGGGGAGGCCCCTAGGCCGCAGGACTACGTGGGGGCCGCCCTCATCGTCGTGGCGGGGGTGCTGCTGCTCCGGTTCAGGGTCGCCGGGACGCAACGTGGCCGGGAGGCCGTGTACGGCGAAGCCCCCGAGCCCTGAGGACGGGAGGAAACTCTTTCGCGGGCGCGGGCTTCGGGTCGGGCGCGAGTCTGTCCGAGGGGAAGGCCGTTCCGTGCTCTTCGCGTGGCTCGGGACCGCCCGGTTGACCGGTTCTTCGCAATGCCCACGGGCACCACGCGCGGGTTATTCGACTCCGCCCCGCTCCCTCAACAGCACTTCGACGTCCGTGAAACCCTGGGCGACGGCCTTGTCCAGGGCCGTCTGTCCCGACGCGTCCCGCGCGTTCACGTCCGCCCCCCTGTCCAGCAGGAGCCTGACCGTCTCGAGGTGACAACCGTCGGAGGCCCAGTGCAGGGGCGTCTGGCCTGTGGCCGCCACGGCATCCACGGCGGCCCCGTTCTCGAGGAGGAGGACGCATGCCGCGACCTGGCCGAATCCGGCCATCGCGTGCAGGGGGGAAGCGCCGTCGGCGTCCTGCGCGTTTACGTCCGCCCCGGCGGCGATGAGTCGCTCGGTTATCTCGGTGCGGCCTGTGTCCAGGGTGGACCGGCAGGCGCAATGGATCGGGGTCCAGCCGTCGGCGTTTCTCCAGTTGGGGTCCGCGCCCCTGCTAAGGAGATACTCAACCATCGGCTCATGTCCCCTCACGGCGGCCAGCCCTAGCAGGTTCGTCCCGCTCCGGTTGGTGCTGTTCACGTCCTCACCCTTGTCGAGCAGCCTCGCGGCCTTCTCCACCTCGCCCGCCGCCACCGCCTCAAAAAGCTTGTTACTCATATCTCCTCCTTAACTTTTGGGGGTCAGGTCTAGAAAGTTAAGTCGCAGGCCGTCAATCAAAGCAGCTTCTTGCCGACTTAACTTTCTAGACCTGACCCCCAAAAGTTAAGCCTTCTTGATGACGTTTTCGAAGTAGGTGTTCGCCATCTGGACGGCTTGTTCGGCGTCCATGTTCATGTAGGTGAAGAGTGGCACCGCGAGTTCGCCGCCGGTGGCGGGCGATATCCCGCCGGTCTCCACAAGCTCTCTTCCCGCGGCCCGGAGCTTCTCGAAGAACGGCTCGAAGAAGTGCAGAAACGGCTCCGTCTGCAGGATCTCGCCGAATCCGACGAGCACGTTTCCCACGAAGCGCATGTGCTCCCGCCCATCCTCCTCGACACCGGCCTCGCGGCACCTGTCCAGCGTCTGGAGAAGCGGGGCGAAAACGTCCTCCCCCCAGAAGCCGGCGTTCGCGACCAGCAGTAAGTCGAGTTTGCCTTCAGGGAACCTCGAAGGGTGGCCGAACTTGCCGTTGACCACCCGCAGGTACGGCAGTGCGGTGGGCATAATGACCCTCTCCAGGAGGTTCTTCATGTACGTGGTCATGTTGAAGAAGTAGACGGGCGTGCCCAGCACCACGAGGTCCGCGCTCATCATCTTCCCGCGGGCGAGGTCCGCGTCATCTTTCTGGATGCACGCCCCGGGGGTCTTCAGCCAGCAGCTCAGGCAACCGGTGCAGGGTGCTATCTTCAACTTCCTGGCGTACAGGGTCTCGACCTCGGCCCCGGCTTCGCGGGCGCCATCCAGGAGTGGTCCCAGGATCTTGTCGGTGTTGCTGGAGCCCATCCTGGGGCTGCAATTGAAAGCGACGATTTTCATGGCACAAATCCCCTTCACGTAAGCGGCGCGGCACCGTTATCCTACCACCGATCGCGCGCCCTCACGATCCTTTGCGCGCCGTCGCGCCGGACCAGGCCACGTTTGGAGCTCCCTCGCTGGTCGCGGCGGCGGCAAGGGACTCCATCTTCTCCCTGCTCATGAGCCTTTCGGCTTCCATCTCCCATCGCATCCCGAGGCGCGCGTACTTGGCCGCGCAGGCATTGTTGAACGCGAGGAGGTCGTACCGCACGACCGACGGCAGCTCGCGAGCGATGAAACCGGCAAGCGCCCGTATGTTATCCTCCGAGTCCGTCCTCCCCGGAATGACCGGGGTCCTGATCCACATCGGCTTGCCTGTCCCGGATATCATGCGCGCGTTGTCGAGTATCCGCGCAAGCTCGACCCCGGTGAGCTCCTCGTGCTTCTCCCTGTCGAGCGTCTTCAAGTCGAGGAGGACCATGTCCGAAACGTCCAGCAAGCCCTCTAGCACGTCGAGCGACGCGTACCCGCTCGTGTCCAGGGCCGTATGTATTCCGGCGTCGCGGCACAGTCGCATCAAGCCTCCCACAAACCCCGGCTGCAACGCCGCCTCTCCCCCCGAGACCGTCACCCCGCCGCCCGACCTGCCGTAGTAGGCGGTATCGCGCTCGACCTCCGCGAAAGCCTCCGCGACCGTGTAACGCCGTCCGACGACCTCGAGGGCGCCCCCCGGGCACACATCGGCGCACCTGCCGCACGCTTCACACTCGTCGCGATCGATCCGCATGCCTCGGGGAGTCAGCTCGAGGGCGCCCCCCGGGCACGCCTCCATGCAATCACGGTCCCCGATGCACCTGGACTCGAACCACATCAGCTCCGGCTTCACAAGGAGCCCCTCGGGATTGTGACACCAGACGCAGCGCAACGGGCAGCCTTTCATGAACACCGTCGTCCGGATGCCGGGGCCGTCCTCGATGGAGAAACGCTGAATGTTGAAGACTATCCCGTACGGGTCATCCAACCGGGTCGTTTCGGGTTCAGCGCTCATTAGACCATCTCAGCCGCCGGAACAGGTTCACAAGCCCGCCGGACAGGCTCCTGAACCGCGCTTCGGCGAGCCCGATCAGGTAGCCGATCTTGTAAAGGTAAAAGAGGTTACCCTGCTGGTTGATCTTGTTTTCAACCACGAGAGTTATCAAGTCGTTGGGGTTCTCGAGGATCCCCTTCAGTGCCCCCGGCGGATCCAGCAGCGCAATCTCGTAGTCCGGTGAGCCGTCGGCTCCTCTGCGCGTCCTTATCCGGCCTCGCCCGAAAACCAGCGACCTCGCCGCGGAGGGTGTGCGAATGACGTAAACGGCCTCGAAGGAATCGACGGCTCTGGAAAACCGGCGGTCCATCAGCCTGAAGAAGTTGAACAGGACACCGGCCGCCACCAGGATGACGTGCAACAGGACATCCTGCATCCGGCGGCCGGGCGAGCGTCCGATCGCCCGCTCCCTTACCCCGGTGGGATCCTTCACGGCACCTGCGCTACTCATGGCAACTACTCCAGCCTGTCTTCCGCCCGCGCGATTATCTCGTCCTGCATCCCGGTCGTCAGGTCGCAGAAGTAAGCGTTGTAGCCCGAGACCCTGACAAGGAGGTCGCGGTACAACTCGGGCCGCTTCTGCGCGTCGAGGAGGGTCTCCCTGTCACGGATCGTGAACTGAATCTGCATGCCGCCATTATCAAAATAACCCTCGACCATGTTCTTCAGGAGATCGAGCCTGTGGGGCGAGTCCAGGAAGCTGCGCGAGAGCTTGTGGTTGTTCGCGACGCAGTTGGGCATGCACCTCGCGGGGAGCCTCGCCGTTGAGGAGACCGACGCGGTGGGACCCTTCAGCGCGACGCCGGAGACGGGGGTCGCGCCCGAGGCCAGGGCTTCGTTTCTCCGCCTCCCGTTGGGAAGGCTCCCGGTGAGCGCGAACGCCCCCGCATGAAGGGTCATGCTCCAATACCCAACGTGGTAAGGCCCGCCCCGGTAGTTCCTGTGCCCCGCGAAGACCTCTTCCATCATCTCGACGACACCCACCGCCACCGGGTCGGCGTCCGGATCGTCGGTGCCGTACTTGGGGGGCTTGCGGGCCAGGAGGGTCCGCTGTCTCTCGTGCCCCTCGTAGTCATCCGCCAGGGCGCGCGACAGCTCGCGCGGGCGCACCATGGGTTCCTCGTTGAAGACCGCGTACTTGAGCGCGCACAGGGAGTCGGATACGTCGGCGAGGCCGACTACCGCCACGCCGGATGAGTTGTACTCCGCTCCTCCCCGGGTCACGTCCTTGCCCGAGTCCAGGGTGCCGCGGATGAGGGAAGAAAGGAGCGGTGTCGGGTGCAGGACCGCGTGGGCGTGCGCGAACCGGTTGTTGCAGTCAACCGCCAGGTCCACCACCGCCTCCACCTGTGTCCGGAAGTGATCCACGAACTCCTCGTAGGTAGCGCAATCCTCGAGCCCCGGTGTCTCGGGACCCACCCTGATCCCCGACACCGGGTGTACCCCCCCGTTCAGGGCAAGCTCCAGTATGGACGCCAGGTTGATGAGGACCGCCCCGGTCATGCTCATGGTCCTTCCCGCGCTCGCGGTCTCGACGCACCCTATCAGACCGTAGTCGCGCGCGTCCTCCGGCTTCACCCCGTGAGCCGTCAAGGCCTCGATGATCGCCCTGTCGTTGTACAGGGCCGGAGAGGCCCCTGTCCTGTATATGGAGTTCAGGAGCCCGTTCTTGTAATCACCGGGCGAGTCTCCGTGGAGCCTGGCGCATACGTTTGGCTCGCGGAGCGCCAGCAGCTCGGCCATTTTCATTACGAGGAAAGACGTATCGTTGACGCCGTCCGTCCCGTCGGGCTTGAGCCCGCCGATCGTAACCGCCTGGTTGGCGGACCCACCGCCGAGAACGATTCGGCTCGCGCTGGGTGTCAGCACGTCGTGGTCCCCCATCTTTATAAAGAAGCAACCGGTGAGTTCGGCGGCCCGGCGGAGGTCGGCGCGCCCGGCCGCCAGGTCCCTGGCATAGGGCGCCGCCAGCACCTGGTCGAGCCTCCCGAAGCTCAGGGCGGCGTTCGTGTTCTCTTGATGAAGCGCGACCTGGGTGATCCATATCGCCTGCAGCGCCTCGCGCAGCCCTGCCGCGGGTTTCGCGGGGACAACGCGGAGAATCGCGGCCGCCTCACGCAGCTCCTCCGATCTCACGCCACGGGCCGTCTCCGCGAGCCGCTCGCACGCGCCCGCGTACCTCTCGGCAAACCGAATGACGGCGTTCAGGGCGACCTCGACGGCGGAGAGGAATTCCGCCTGGCTCTCGTCGGCGGTTTCGGCCCTCCGGCGGGAGGCCTCGCGGGCGATGTCCTCGAGCCCGCGTTCCACCACCGAGGCGAAATCGGGGATGACGTGCGAGATGCCATTCGACTTCGAGGCGATGAAGAAGACGAACCGTTCAAAGACGTCGAGGCAGAACGGGTTGTCCCCGTTCCTGCGGACGTACTCATGTATCGAGATGTCCTTCCAGAACGGGAAGACTTCGTTCGCCAGAATCTCGATATCCTCCTCGGAGATGTCGACCGGGTACACCTTCCGCTTCGAGATGGTTGGAAGCTCCGGCCATATCGTCATGCCCGTGAACTCCGGGAAGATTATCACCCCGAGCCGCTTCGACGTGGTGGAGCCCACTATGAGCTCATCGGGGAACACGGGTGTCGGGAGGCGGTCAAGCGTGTAGGCGAGAGCGCGCGCCTGGCGCAGCACGGGCTTCTCCTCGTCGAAGCCCTCTCTGCGATAGAAATCGGTCATGAGTCGCGCGCGCTCGACGCATATCGCCGGCTGCGCTTCCACCAGCTCCCTCCTGAGCCTCACCAGCCGTGGGAAGTCGCCGAGCGTGAATGAGTCCGTGCGCGGGTGGGAGGGAAGCTCAATGGAATCACCTCCCTGGATACTCCCTGCCATGGACACCGGAACGATCACCTCCCAGCACGCGGGCCGCTTCAGGCGACGCCCTCGAACCTGTCAAAAAACGCCGAGGCCCCCTTCTCGAGCATCTCGCCGAAAAGCTCCCGGCTGTGTTCCTCGTCATGATCCGCCAGCGCGTCGACGAGCTCGCGATAAACATGCCGCATTCTCATCTGCTCCTCGAATATGACCGAGAAATACCGCCTGTTTTCCAGGTATATGTCCCTGGTGGAGTTGAAGATGAGGATGAACGCCAGGTTCTCGCTTGCCTGCGCCATCGTGGACAGGAACTCCGAGTCGAGCAACTGGAGCTGCTCCATTTCATCGTCACGGAGCCCTTCTATCTGCTCGAGAATCCCCCGAAGGCGCCCGAGCTCGGACTCCCGGATCCTGCGCGCGGCGAGACGGGCTATCTCCTCGCACATCACCCGGCGAAACTCGAATATGCTCCTGATCGCGATCTTGTTCACCTCGCCGCCGGGCACGAGCAGGTCGTTGAGCAGGTCGAACCCGCCGGTAGCCTTGAAGTCCAGTACTATGCAGCCGCTCCCGTGGCGCACCTCGACCAGCCTGGCCTGCTCGAGCCTCCGCAGGGCTTCCCTTACCGAACTCCTGTTGACCTCCAGGATCTCGCAGAGCTTCCGCTCCGTGGGTAGCCTCTCTCCGACCCGGAACTCCCCCACCAGGATTGAGTCGCGAAGCTTTTCGTAGACCTGCTCCGATTTCTTCTCGCTTTTAACCGGCGTCAGCATGCTTTCCTCCCGCCCGGCTTCACAGCCCGTGCTCGGTCCTCTCTATTATCTCATCCTGCACGTCCGCCCCGAGGTCCGTGAACAGGGCGCTGAATCCACCGACCTTCACGACGAGGTCGGGATAGTCCTGCGGGTTCCGCTTCGCGTCGCGGAGCATCTCGGCGTCCGCCATGGTGATCTGGAGTTGCGGGCCGCCCCTTTCGAAGTAGGTGAGTATCAGGTCGGCCAGCTTGTCCTTCGATTCTTCTTTCTCGAAGACGAGCGGATGAAACTTGATGTTGACCGCGGACCCCGTGGAAAGCCCCGTCGTGTCTATCTTGGTAACCGAGTTCAGCACGGCCGTGGGGCCGTTCCTGTCCCTCCCGTTCGCAGGTGAAAGGCTGTTGCATATCGGGGTGCCCGCCAGCCGCCCGTCCGGGGTCGCCCCCAGTACCTGCCCGAAGATTATGTGGAGCGCGAGCGACAGGTACACGGGCGTCACCTGCCCGCCGCGTATGTTCTTGCGGGAGAGAATCCTCTCGAAGGCCATGTCCATGACGCGCCTGGCCACGAGGTCCGCTTCGTCGTCGTCATTGCCGAACTTCGGCACGCGGTTGACGAGCCTCTGCCTGAGCTTTTCATGTCCCCGGAAGTTTTCGTCCATCGCCTTTATCAGCCCGGGCAGCGTGGTCCAGCCCTCATCGTAGACCGCCCTCTTGATGGCGAGCATTGAGTCCACCACGTTGGCGAGGCCTGTCAGCTCGATCGCGCTGACGTCGTAGAGCGCCCCGCCGGCGGTGATGTCCCGACCGCTTTCCAGGCAGCCGTCTATGGTCATCGATATGAAAGGCGTCGGCCACCCGAGGTATTCCGTGTCGACCGCCGCTATTCCCCGAACGGTCTCGTCCAGGGCGTGATCGAGCTGCCTCCCGAAAGCCTCGACGAGCTCCTCGAAATCGCCTGGAAGGCTGAAGTCCGCTTCGGAGTGCCCCTTGCCACCACTGACCAGCCTCGACATGGGAAGGCCCATTGACCCGTTCCTGAGCGCCATGTCTAAAAGCGCGGCGAGGTTCATTTGCCCGCACCCGGTGTTGCCCCCCGTGCGGGAGGCCGAGACGTGCTCGACACAACCGATGATCGCGTAGTCCCTGGCGTGTTCCTTCGTCACGCCGATCCGCTCGAGCGATTTCGAAATGACCTCGTCGTTGTATACCGCCAGGCTGACGCCGTCGGAAACCGCCTCGACGACCCTCTCGACAAGACGCGGCGGGCTCTTCGGGTGCATCCGGATGCAGAGGTCCATCACGGGACGGACCGCGTCGAGCGCATCGACGCACAGCATCGTCACGTCGGAGGTCACGTCGTTCCCCTGCTCGTCGGTGCCCCCCACGGTCACCGCCTGGTAGCCTGGAAACTTGTAGGAAGAGGACTCCTGCAGCGCGGGGCCGAGGTACAGGGTGCACGTCCAGATCTTGAGGAACAGTTCCTCGATATACCCCCGGGCTTCCTCCGGCGTGATCAGTCCCGCGGCGATATCCTTCTCGTAGAAGGGCGTGAGCATGCGGTCCAGCCGTCCCACGGATATCGTGCTCATGGGGTGGTAGAGCTCGAGCAGCAGTGTCGAGAGCCAGACGGATTGTATCGCCTGCCTGAACGTCTCCGGCACGCCATGCGCGAGCTGCCTCAGGTCACTCGCGATACCGATGAGCTCGATTCCCCTCGGGGTGTCTTTCCGATCCAGAGCCAGTGCTTCCGCGTGGTCGGCGAGCCTGAGCGCGTACCCCCGCGCCGCGCGGCAGCATATCTTCACGGCTTCGTAGAACTGCAGCTTCTCCACCCGGTCTGAGTCATCGGCTCCGACCCTGGAGGCAAGCTCCTCGGCTTGCGCCGAGATCCCCGTGTACCCTTTCTGTATTATGCGGTCGTGCCCGAGTATGAGGTGGCCTTGATACCCCAGTATCCCGTAAGCCCCGTTGAGGGCAATACCCACGTATTCGGGGTTCGCCCGGAGCGACCGCGCCAGGCGGGGCGACTCGAGGACCGGCAGCAGCCAGCGGCTCGCGTTCTTCTTGATGCCGTCGAATCCAAGGCCTTTGAGCAGGTTCCAGAGCTCGCGCGGACTCGGCAGGCCGGGTTTTTTAAGCAGCCCTTTCGCCTTGAGAGAAGCGTAGATGTGAGACAGGGCCGAACGCTTGTCATACGTGTCCAGCAGGCGCTTCACCTCCCCGCGGTCAGAGTCGTCCAGGTAGAGGCCGTCGGTCTTTCTTTTCCCCAGGGCAGCCGATTCCGTAGCGAGAATCCAGTTCACGTCTCCCCTCTCGATGAACCAGGGAAGCCCCAGGAGGTGCTTGGTTTTGTTCCCGGCGATCAGCTCATCGTCGCGGATCACCAGTTCGACGTTCCGCAGCAGGTGCTCGAACGCGAGCGCATTCCTTACCGCGGGTGGAGCGTCCTTCGCCTTGTCCTCGCCTTCGCACCAGAGCTTCGCCCTCTCGACCCCAAGCCTCAGGGGCTCGGCGAGTATGGCGTCTCTCATTCTAGAGTTCCTCTCAAGAGGCCTGACTTTCTCCTTGATGCTTACGGCCATGGCTATCACATCCCCATTCTTCAAGCCGGATTCAATCAGAGGCCTCACTTCAGGTAATTCATCCATTCATCAGATGGTCTGACCAATATAATTGTCTCACGGTTCCCTGTCAACCCGATTGTCTACCTGATACGTGACATCACCGGAAAGAGTTGCGGCCGGATATGGTTAACCGGCCGCCGGGTGGTGTAAGGTGGTCCTGGACACCACTGACAGAGGAGTTTTCGTGAGGACGGGACGTTTCTGTAACAAGCTCAATCATTTCGCGATACCGGCGGTTGTCGTTCTCCTGATTTGCATGGCGCTGTCCCTCTCGTCGTGCGGCTCTGGCGGCGCCGGTCAGTTCAGCAAGGAGATACAGGACACCCTCAACGAGTCGGTGGACTCGCTGATGGTCAAGTACAAGATACCCGGGTTAATTGTCGGCGCCTGGGTGCCGGGACAGGGCGAATGGGTCGTCGGCAAGGGCAAGTCGGACACGAAAACCGGCGCCGCTCCCCAAACGGGCGACCACGTGCGCATAGCGAGCATCACCAAGACTTTCACCGCTACGGTCGTCCTCCAGCTCGTGGACGAGGGCAAGCTCGGGCTGGATGACCCGCTAGGCAAGTTCGACCTCGGGGTCGCGGTGCCCAACAGCGACAAGGTCACCGTACGCAACCTGCTCAACATGACATCCGGCCTCTGCAACTACACCGCCGACGAGGGGTTCTGGGACGATTACGTTCATCACCCGGAGAAACCATGGACCCCGAAGCAACTGGTCGAGATCGCGGCCGCGCAGGGGGTAGCCTTCCAGCCCGGCGAGAAGTATGACTACAACAACACGAACTACATACTGCTCGGCATGATCATCGAGAAGCTCACGGGTGGGACCGCCGGGGGGGAGATAACCGACCGGATAATCGACAGGCTAGCCTTGAAGAACACGAGCTTCCCCGAGGGGAACGCCATGCCTTCACCTTTCATGCGCGGGCACATGCCCGATCCGGACGGCGACCCCGGCGGGCCGGCGACCATCGACGTAAGCATCGAGAGCCCGACGGTCGGGTGGACGGCGGGCGCGATCATCTCGAACCTCGAGGACATCAAGACTTGGCTCGAGGCGCTCCGGGACGGGAAGCTGCTAAGCCCGGCGACGCATAAGGCGCAAATGACCTTCTCGCCCCCCAATACGGAGGGCTACGGCCTCGGGCTCATGGGGTTCTCGACCTTCCTGGGCCACAGCGGCGAGATCCTCGGCTACAACAACGCCGCCTACACGCAGAACAAGAAAGACGGTGTGACAATTATCGTCTTCCTGAACCGGTACCCGAACGAGGTCGAAGGGGTCCCCGAGCAGGTCCTGGCGGCGGTAGCCGAGGCTCTCGCCCCGCTCGTCAAGAAATAGAGCGCCCGCGAGCCGGCCGGTGATGCATGCATGGCACAGAGCGCGTGAGCTTACCCCGCCTGGAGCCCGCCACGTCCGGGTGAACGGCACAACTCCTCAATCGGCGAATCCGCCTATGGTGTTCGTCCCGCAGCCTCTTCCGATGTAATAGATGGCGCGCTCCACCATTATCTTCTTTCCGGAGGTAAGGCTCTGGACGATGATCCCGTAGTTACCTTCGGCGACCTTGTCGGCCATGTTGAACGTCCTGCGGGACTGGGCCGGGACGGTCGTGTCAAACTGCGCGTTGCCCTCCCCAGAGGGGCTCACGTATGTAACCCGGACGTTCACCGCAGTGGTATTGAGGTTCTGGACCAGTGTATAGGTCTCCGCTCCGTATTCGCTTCCCGTGTTGCCGGTAGGCAGGTAGAACGTCTTGTGCGGCTCTGCCATGCCTATCGAATCGTGGCATACCTGTTTCGCGTACTGTTCTCCGCCGACCCAGTACATGGCCCTCTCCGCGATTATCGGGTTCGAGCCGTGCACCTTTGTAGAAAGGTCGGTGCTGCTGACGTCGCCTATGTCGTTGACTCTAATGGTGGTGCGCGAGTTGGGGGCCATGGTGAACGTCGGCTGGCTCTTCGGCCCGCTTGGAGTCATGTATGTCACGTCGACGTCGGTGGCCCTGTCGTTGGGGTTCTGAACCAGGACGTAAGTGATGAATCCCCAGGCCGTGGTGCCCTCCGCCAGGTAGAAATCCCGCGCCGGGGCGGTGGTCCCTATGGAATCGTGGCCCTCTGCCCGCTGGCTCCTGTACATGGCCCTCTCTGGGATCACCGGCACGTTCGAACTCACGAATATCGAGGAGTCCTGGCTGCCTACGTAATCGGCCATGTTGAAAGTCCTGCGGGAGCGCGCCGGCACCGTATAGGTGACGGGCATGGGTCCCTCTCCCTCGGTCATGTAGGTCACGTTGCACGTCGCCGCCGAGCCGCCGGGGTTCTGTATGAGAAGCCACGTCTCGAAGCCCCAGCGGGTAGAGCCCTCGGGCAGGTACCACTGCCTCGACGGGGCGTTGACGCCTATCGACGCGTGGCCCTCGAAGACTTCCGCCCACCGCGCCGAACCGCTGGCGGGAGGCGCGGAGAACACGCTCCCGTCCGCTGAAGGATTGTTATCCTCGACCGGCTTGATGGAGCCGGAGGAACCGCCGGGGCTCAAGCCTCCGGCAGAGGGCGGCCAGAACATGTTGCGGTCCACGGCGATAGGCTTCCTGTCGAGGCACTCGACCTTTGCCGAGAAGTCCTTCTGCCCCAGGGTCTTGTCCGGGTGGATGTAGCTCGCGCTCATGGCGGGCAGCTCGTACGTCCCGCCGTTCACGTCCCCGGCATCGGTCATGTAGGTAACCTTGACACTCACTTCACTCGGGTTGGGGTTCATGACCCCGAGGCTGCACACGAACCCCCAGGCAGTGGTTCCCTCGGCGAGGTACCAGGTTGTCGCGTCCAGGGAACCGTCGCTCATGGACCATGCCTCGCGCACGTACCTCCTCACGAAGTCGTAGCTCAGGTAGATGAAGCCCTCGTTGGTGCCGTTCCACCACGAGCCCCAGGAGTTCGCCATCAGGAAGCCTCCCCTGTGGTTGGCGTCGGCTCCGCCGGGGTTGATGTTGTCGTCGTAGCCGACGATGGCGACCCCGTGGTAGCCCTCCAAGGCCGAGTGCCCGTCGTAGACGTAGTAACGCCCCGCGGGGTTTCCGTAGGAGCCGGGCAGGTCCCCGAACAGGGGCATGCTCGCGACCAGCATCCTGCCGCCGGCGAGCCACCTCTTGATCTCGGAGATGTCGTTGTTGAAAGGAGTCCCCCCGCTGTTCACCCAGAAGTAACCCCACTGGCTGGAAATCCGGTAGGCCAGCGCCCTGTTGAGTTGGGCGGCGGTCGGCTGGGTCGTGAAGTCCGTCACGTCGTAGGGCATGTCCTTTATCGAGGTGTCCCCCTTGTTCTGCATGAGCGTGAAGGCGTCAGAGAATCTCGACCCTTTGTCAATGCCCCCGTTGATCTGGTTGTAGACGAAGGAGGGGCTGAACTGGTTTTCGGTCTTGGTGAGGTCCCGCGAGGGCTTCTTCTGCTTCTCGGCCCAGCTCTTGTAGTTGTAGCTGGCCGACCAGCCGACACAACTGTTCTGGAGCCCCTGGTTACCGATGGGCGGTATCTGCGAGGAGTAGTCGGCCGACGCCCCCAGGGGAACGCCCGTGTCGGGTACATCGAGCTTCTCGAATCCCTCGGGGTCCGAGGGAAGGCATCCGCCGCGGTAGACTCCCTCGTCCCCACTCGCGGCGGCTCCGGGCGGCTCGGCGGCGGCGAGCGCCACCGGCCACGCGCCGCCCGCCAGGAGCACGGTCAACGCGGCGAGCGTAAGGCAAATCAGTGCCCTTCGAAAACCATGGCGTGATCCAGCTTTACCGGTCATGTCCAGCCCTCCTGATTATTACCCGGGCGCCGGCGGCGGCGCACTGCTTCCTGTCCATCAGAGCAACTTATCCCTTGGCTTCTCCAGGGACCCGTCGCTTTTCAGTCTCTTTCCCGCAATCATACTATTCTTCGCCCCGGGCGAACCTCTTCCCCCCGTTGCGCCGCCCGGTACGCGTGTTAACCAGGCGGGATTCTTCTCGGCGGAGACGGAATACGCGCTCTGTTTTGCGCGGGCGAATACCGGGGATAGTGACCGGGGCGTCGCCTGGTGCTGGATACTGACGAAAGCTATTGGCTCTCCAATTACCCTTTGAGGCAATTTAGAAAGAGGGACAGACCTCCCCCCGACGGCAGTGCCGGACCAGGAGCGGTATCGGAATCTGACCCTTAGATCCAGTCCATCCAGTTATAGGAGTTCGCCTTTTCACGGGTTACGCGCCCGCTGCCGCCGCAGAACGGGCACTGGTACCAACCGTCGCCGCCCTCGGAGACGCCGTCGCCGCCGCAGTGAGGACATGTAACGTACTCGTTCCGCGCCCTCTCCGCCGCGGCCCGCTCCGCCTCCAGGCGGGCGGCTTCGGCCTCCGCGGCGGCCCTCTCCGCCTCCAGGCGGGCCGCCTCCGCCGCCTGCGCTTCCTTGATCTTCGCCTCCACCTTCGCGGCTATGGCGCCGGCGAAGCCCAGCGGCGCCTGGTTGAGCCTGGCGCCCGCCAGGAGCTCGTTGTCCTTTATGAACGCCATGGCGGCGTCCTTCGCCTCTCCGGCGAGTTCCTGCATGTCCGCGAGCAGCCCGTTCAGCTCGTCCACCACGCCCGGGGCGATGAGCTGGTTGTTGGCCACCGCCCAGGTGAGCCTGTCCAGGAACTCGGAGACCTTTGCCAGGTACGCTCCGTACGCCTGCAGCGCCTCCGCCATGGCGTCCGCCAGCATGTCCCGCCTGGTGGGAGTGCCGCGGCCCCTTATCCTTTCCTCGCTGCCCGCGGTCTTCTCCATCGTCTTCTGCAGCACCACCACCCGCTCCCTGGCCTTGTCCAGCTCCTTCTGCGCGGTGAACAGTTGGTCGGTGTTCTGCATGTCTATCCTGGCCAGAACCTCGCCGTCCTCCTCGAGCAGGCCCTCGTACTCCTCCCACGCCTTCATGGTCGCGGCGTCCGCCCTGTCGCCGGAGCCACCCTTGACCAGGAACACGATGCCCACCGTGACGCCTGCTACCACAGCCAGGCCCAGCAGCACCACCAGCACTATCGCCGCGGGGGAAGAGAAGAAGCCGCCGCCTTTCCTCTCGCTTTCATGCTCCGGGCGTTCCTGCCGGGCGGCCGAGGCCGCCCCAAGGTTCTCGCCGCACTTATCGCAGAACCTGCTCCCGTCCGCTACCGACGCGCCGCCCTTCCTGCAGAACCTGGTTCCTTCCTCCCCGGTTCCCGGCGGTCATGACCCGCCCATTACCAATTGAT
>CAZAIS010000010.1:0-11124 GCA_964485255.1 uncultured Acidimicrobiales bacterium
AATCCTCGCCTGTGCTTGCGGGATGGTCACGGCGCGGGAATCCGGAGCCTCGATTCCATCGGGCTTCATGGCGCGGAAAGACCGCCTGAGTCCATCTTCCTGGGGAACCGGAATGGGCGTCCCTCCAATATGCTATATTGGCACCGTGCGCGTTTGACGATCCTGTGTCCTCGAGCCGGAGCGTAGCCCACAGGAGAGCACGGCTCACGCGAAGAACTAGTCCACGAGAGTTGTCGACGACCGGGGAGCCTGGGAGGGGTCCATGCAGAAACAGCATCTGGATGCTTATCATCTACTTGCGTTTATCCCGGCGGAACGAAGCAAGATCTCCAGGACCGACCTGTTCGAAACGACATATAACCTCGAGCGAGCGCTTGGCAACGGCCTGCGCTTGCCATTCTTCACCACGTTTCGTGTTACAAGGCTGGGAGAGAACCTGTTCGCTTCACGGGAGCTCCAGGAAGAGCTCGCCTCGCTTATAGGGATCGGCCTGGTGAAAGAAACGACCGGCGGTGGCGCGAGCGAACAACCTCTTCTCGACATCGAGCCTATCCAGGACATCTCCGATTTCATCAAGGGCGACTACCTGTTCGCCCTTTCGCGCCGCGGCAACGAGAACCCCGGTGGCGCCGTTCAGGCCCTGGGCGACGCCGTAGCGGACGCCCTCGAATAGCAGGGACCAGGCCCGCAGTCCATACCCGTGGAGGCCCGATATGGCTGGTGTTGTCAAGGACATCGTTCACGGCTACATCGACGTTGAGGATGACGACTTCGAGGGAATAATCGATACCCCGAACTTCCAGCGACTGAAACGAATACGGCACCTGTCCGCGATGTCGCTCTTCCCAAGCACGAACCACACGCGGTACGAACACAGCCTGGGTACCATGCACGTCGCCACCAGGATCTTCGATGTTGTCTCCGGCAAACTCGAGCAGGCCGGCGTCAAGGGCTTCGATTACGGGGAGATCGATACCCTAAGAGCGACAACGAAGTACGCGGCGTTGCTACACGACGTATCGCATTCTCCTTTTTCACATGTCCTGGAGAACCCCCTGCGCAAGAACCCCTCCGGCAACGTCGATCTCGCGAGGGAGGTGGGCCGCGTCCAGGAAGGCGTCGCCCTCTCGGAAATCGGGCTCGACCACGAGGCCGCCAGCGCGAACCTGAGCCTGAACGTGTATCGCGATTTCCTGCTGAGCAAAGGCGTAGACCTCGACCTATTCGTTCGGATGATCTGTGGGTTCCCCTACACCGGCCCCCAGGCCCGCCGCAACTGGGTTATCGCGATACTGAATTCTGACTTTGACGCCGACAGGATCGATTACCTGGCGCGCGACGGACACATGACCGGGACGCTTTCCGTTGACACGGACCGCATAATACAGTGCTTCAAGCTGGTCCCCAAGGATGGCGAGCATTTCCTGGTTCTCGACAGGCGTGCGCTCAGCATCATCTCTTCTTTCATACACGGGCGGGAGTACCTCTACTACTGGGTATACAACCATAGGAAAGTGAGGTACTACGACAGGTTGATCCAGGTTATGCTCGATTATCTTGTCGATAAAAAGGGTGCTCCGACGATATCCGTCGAGACGGTTCAGACGGAGCTTGTTGACGACTTCGCGGTGGAATCGGCCTTTCGTGAGTACTACTACGTTCATTACCTGGGCTGTGGCGACAGGCGCCTGTGCCCTACATGTTCGCTCGCGGAACAGTACTTCTCCAGAAAACACTTGACGCCCGTCTGGCGCAGTCCCTGGGCTTACAACAAGATGCTCGAAGCCGTCGTGCGACCGGACGATGCTATCAAGAAAAGAAGGCTCGCCCGAGCGGAGGAGGCTCTGCGAGGAGTGCTCAGGGTGCTTGCCGACAGCCAGTTCTGCGATCCGGTGTACGATCGCAATCTCGTAAAGCTGCTCGAAATCCTTGGGAAACCGGTGGAAATCGACAGCAGGGAGTTCGAGTTCCTGAAAACACGCGTTCTTGTCTCCCAGATGACGTTCGCGCCGTATGCTTCCAGGGAACTGCCCACCGACCCGAAGGAATCTCTGGTTCAGACTTTTCTCGAGATTGAAGACAGCATCAGGTTCCCCCAGGAGATTCTCAGCGAAAGCGTATACAACAAGGAGTCTTTGCAGCGTGTCGAGACGAGCGGCGGGAAGTACCAGATCCCATACCTTTTCATTTCCCCCGCGGACATCTTTCCGACGGGAGCCGAGGATGGAGCGTGCCGGGCCGCGGTCGACAGGTTGGTTGGGTACCTTGAACGCTCGATCGATTCACCCGGCCGCGTTTTCCCCGGGGACGCTGATTGATCCCGCGTCGTGATTAACGGAGCCGGATACCGGCCGGCGTGAACTTCTTTCCGTGGTGGTTCTCGATTCAGCCGGACTTCCGCATCTCCACGTAGAGAGAGAAGCTCTCGTAGAATCCGGCCTGGGCCTTCTCGAACTCCACTATGTCGGCATCCGAGCTCTCGGCCCACGCCATCCTTGTCGCGCCGTCGAAGCCCGCCTCGAGGGCGCGCGAGTTCAGCACCTCGAGGTTGTAAGCGTAGCGGTGGTACCCCGGTGTCATCTTCCTGAAGAACTCCGAGGAGTAGAACGTCCCCAGGAACAGATCCGTGAGCGTGAGGTAGGAGCTGTTCCTGTAGTACCTCTCGATCTCCTCTTCCGAGTGGCCGGCGATAACGGGGTCGGTGAAGAACTCCTCGTCCCTCGCGAGGTATTTCTCGATTATCAGGTCCAGGTCTGGAACGGCGATCCTCATGGTCCCGGCCGGCTCGATGATCCTGTTGCATTCCTTGAGAAAGAACCGCGCTTCCCAGCTCTCCAGGTGCTCGAGCAGGTGCGAGCAGTATATGAACTCGACGCTGCCGTCCTCCAGCGCGAAGGGCTTTCGCGCGTCGAACGACACGACCCCCTCGGCCATCCCGTACTGGTACCCGAAGTCCGCGTTCACCCAGTCCGGAATCAGTTTATCCCCGCAGCCGAGGTTCAGCTTGATGTCTCCTCCCGGGGGCCTTTCCGCGGCGTGCCGAGCCCGTCTACTGGCACAGGATAAGTCGGCCCCCTCGAGGTGTCAACGGGCACGGACGTGTGTGGGGGGGTCGGGCACGAGACGCCGGGTCCGGGGCAAGGCGCGCCGCGCGTCCGTTGAGCAGGGGGAACCGTCCCTGTGATAACATTCTGCGGGTATGTAACGGGACGGAAGATCGCGTCGGGCGTAACCGCCCGCGTCGGGAGAGTAGGAACGACGGGAATGGGGCGGTGGCCCCGTTAGAGAAAAACCGGCTATGATCAGAATCGAATCTCTCAAAAGGCCGATACGCCTGGAGGACGGCGACGGTCCGCCCAGGTTTGTTGTCAAGGACGCGCTCGCGAGAATCCGCTCGGTAATCTACCGCGGCGACGAGGTCGAGTGCCCCTGCTGCGGCGGGACGTTCAGTCTGTTTCTCTACTCACCTTACATGGCGACGCTGTGCCCGAGATGTCTCTCGATCGAGCGCTACCGGCTGCTGTGCCGCTTCCTGGAGGAAGAGACGGATTTCGGCAAGCGCGAAATGCGAGTCCTGGACGTCGCCCCTCTGTGGGCTTTCCAGGAGTTCTGCCGGCGGCACGATCTGGTCGACTATCTTTCGGTGGATATCGCCTCGCCCATCGCGATGCGGCACATGGACATCCGCGCGCTCGACCTGCCCGACGAGCACTTCGACTGTATTATCTGCTACCACGTGCTCGAGCACATCGACGACGACGAGAAGGCTCTTTCAGAGCTGCGTCGCGTGCTCAAGCCCGACGGGTGGGCAATCATCCAGGTCCCGATCCACGTCCCCAGGACCGTGACGCGCGACGACCTGACCGAGGCCCAGGCCGGCCGCATTCTCAGGTTCCCCGGGCACCTGCGCGCCTACGGGCCTGAGTACCTGGACCTCCTGCGATCCGCCGGGTTCTCCGTCGAGATCGTGCCGTACGGCCGCAGGTTCAACGATGCCGAACTCAAGCGGTTCGGGCTGGACGACTCGGAGGACCTCTACGTGTCCCGGAAGGCCTGAAGCGGTCTCCGGCGGGCCCGGCGTGAACCTCGTTCGGGTGGCCGAGGCGCCCGGGTTTCCCCGGAGCCGGCGTCCGGCGGAACGACCGGGCTCTCTTCGACCTGAAGAAAAACCTGTTCCGGAATAACTCCCGTCAGACAACCGCCTCGGTTGTTTTCATTCCAGGCGTTGATACGTCCGCGTGTCATGCGAAGCTGACCCCGAGGAGTCAAGTTGCGGTTGCCCGGCTTGTTACTGATAGAATAGACGCCGCAATCATGGAGGAAACAAGGAGGTCACGATGGCAGAAGCTGTAATAGTCGATACTTTGAGGGTTCCGTTCTCCCGATCAAGGCCGGCGCAGCCCGAGCGCGACGCTTACAACAAGCAGCGCGTCGACGAGGCGCTCGCCACGGTCATAAACGAGCTCATCAAGAGAAACAAGGTGGACCCGCTGGACATCGGCGACCTGATCACCGGCTGCTCGCTGCAGATGCGCGAGAACTTCCTGATGGGCGGCCGCACCATCGTCATGCTGGCCGAGCTGCCGTTCGAGGTGCCCGCCCAGAGCATCGACCGGGTTTGCATCTCGGGGATGAGCGCGATTCACCAGTGCGCGATGGAGATAATGCTCGGGTACTCCGACCTGTGCTTCGCGAGCGGCATGGAGCACATGACCCACGTACCGCTGGACGCTCGCTTCAACACCGACCTCATGCAGGTGAGCCCGCGCTTCTGGCAGGACGAGTCGCTCAAGAAGTACGAGCTGCAGACCGCGCTCTCGATGGGGCTTACCGCCGAGAAGCTCTGGTCGCAGACGGACTTCACGCGCGAGCAGATGGACGAGTGGTCCCTGTGGAGCCACCAGCGCGCGGCGAAGGCGGTAGCGGACGGTTACTTCAAGGACGAGATCCTTCCGCTGGACGTCGAGCAGGAGGACGGCTCGATCATGCACGTGGAAAGCGACCTCTCCATCCGCGGCGACACGACCATGGAGGGCCTCACGGGCTTGAAGCCGGCCTTCAAGCCGGACGGCCAGATCACCGCGGGCAACTCCTCGCCTCTCAACGCCGGGTGCTCCTCGGTCCTGCTCACGAGCGATGCGAAGGCCGAGGCCATGGGCCTCAAGCCAATGGCGAAGATCATCTCGATGGGCTGGGCAGGCGTAGACCCGAGCATCATGGGCGCGGGCCCCGTCCCCGCCACCAGGAAGGCCCTCGACAAGATCGGCATGGACGCCAAGGACATAGACTTCTGGGAGATAAACGAGGCCTTCTCGATTGTCCCCCTGTACACGATCAAGGAGCTGGGCATCGACGCCGATCGAGTGAACATCCACGGCGGAGCGGTCGCGATAGGCCACCCGCTCGCGGCCTCGGGCCCCAGGCTCACCGGGACGCTGGCGCGTATCCTCCAGCAGGAGGGCGGGAAGTACGGCGCCGCGACCCTGTGCGGCGGAGGCGGCCAGGGCGGAACCATAATCCTGGAGAAGCTCTGAGCCGGTTCGCGGACAAATCTGGAGGCGCGGCCGGAAGGCCGCGCCTCTTCTCTTCTAACGGGAAAGGCCGCGGTTACGAGGTCTTCCCTTCGTCCCGGCGCATGGAGGTGCCCGCAGGGCGGCCTCTTAACGAGTGAGCTCCATGCCTCTATCACGGAGCAACTGCTTTTAATCCGTCTTTCCCGTCCCCCGGCGTACGGGCGTGATCAGGAGAGTACGTTTTCAGCGCTCGTGCCCTGGAGGATCGCCGCGACAGGCTCGAGCGACGAGGCAGCCTTCCGGCCGCCTCCATGTCGCTAAGCACCCGCGTTTGCGCGACGTGATACTTGTTATGATTGAGGAATAATGGAAACATGTGAAACCGTCGGCCGCCGGCGGATAACAAGCGGAACGCCCCTGCTGATGCTTGCGTGCGGCGTCGTCCTCGTCGACTCCATCGGGTACGGCGTGGTTGTGCCCGTGCTGCCCCTGTACACCAAGACGCTGGGGGTTAGCTCGTTCGCGAACGGCTTTCTCTTCGCCACGTACGCGATCGCGCTCTTCGCGTCCGCGATCCCATTCGGCATCCTCTCCGACAAGATCGGGCGCAAGCCTTTCGTCCTGTTCGGCATGTTCGCGATGGCGGGAGCCTTCTTCTTCTACGCGCTCGCGGGGTCCTACCCCATGCTCGTCCTCGCCAGGGTCCTCGACGGCCTCACCGCCGCCGCCACCTGGAGCGCGGCACTCGCGCTGGTGGGCGACCGGTTCGAGGAGAAGGAGATGGGCGGCAGGCTGGGATGGGCGATGGCGGCGGCCGCCATCGGCGGCATAGCGGGACCGCTGGTCGGGGGCGTCCTCTCCGACAGTTTCGGCTACCGGTTTCCCTTTTACGCAATCGCGGTGGTCTGCCTTCTTGGTGGCGCCGTTTCGGTTTTCCTCGCCGAGCCCCCCCGGGACCGCCGCAGGAAATCGACGAGCTGGAGCATGCTCCGGCCCGTGTTCACAAACAGGAACGTGCTTCTCGCGTGCCTCATAACCCTTGTGACGACAATGGGCCTCGGGCTGCTCGAGCCTACGCTTCCGGTGTTCCTCGAGGACAAGTTCGGGATGTCCAGGACGGCCATCGGCATGCTCTTCGGGGTAACGATGTTCTTCTACGCGGTCGCTAGCCCCGTCTCCGGCAAACTCTCGGACGCGGTCGGCCGCAAGAAGCCGATACTGGCCGGCCTTGCCTTGACGGCCGTCTTCGCGCCGCTGGTCGTAGCCTTCAGTAACGTGACGGTCACGTACCTCATGATGGGCCTGTTCGGCGCCTCGATCGCCTTCTTCGGGACGCCTTCCTTCCCGCTGATCACCGACTCGCTCCCCCGGTCCGCCTCGCCGGGCGAGGGAAACCAGTACGGCACCGCTTTCGGCCTCCTGAATTTCTGCTGGAGCCTCGGCTACGCGCTTGGGCCCCTGCTTGGAGGCTCGTTGAACGGTTGGCTGGGGCTTCTCCCGGCGCTGCTCTTCTACTCCGGAACGCTGGTCGTGCTCATCGTTGTAATCGCGCTGCTGCTGCCCGCCGGTGACGCCCAGCGCCTCGCGGCGGACTCCTCCATCGAGACCCGGGATTAGCGCGCGGGCGCCCTCTCTACCTATGGGGTCACGCGCTCCCGACATCCCCGAGGCGGAACCGTAACGAGGGGCCTTCCACCGTGATCGCAGTCGTGGGAATCCTGGTAAGAACATCCCGTGAGGCTGGTGCGGGAGGTGGGACTCGAACCCACACGCCCGAAGGCATCTGATTTTAAGTCAGACCCGTCTGCCAGTTCCGGCACTCCCGCCCGTGCGGTCCAGCTCAATGATAACCGGCCCCTCGCCGCCCTGCAAAGAGCGCGCTTCGCCCCGGGCCCGGCTCGATTGCTGGAACGAGGACCTTGGGGGATTGTACTTGGGGTGCCGGCCGCACCGCGTTTCATAACAAGGCAACGATCAGGTGTTCGAGTCTTTTTTTAATCGATGCAGCGGGAGACGGGCGTCGCCCCGGGCGCCCTTGAGGACGGGCACCAACGCCCTCTTGTTATAAGTCAACAAACGGGCTTTCGAGCGCTTTTTGACGACACTTGAATCCCGGACTTCAGGGGCCGGCCCCGGTCGAGGGCGTTCCTGCTGTTTCTGACCTTAGCGCCTCAGGCGGTGAAAGAGGTCTATTACGAGGCCGTCCAGGATGTCCTTCTCGCTCACGAGGATCTCGTCGAGGCCGGCGAGGTCCATGACGACCCTGAGCACGGCGGCGCCGCCCACGATCACGTCAGCGCGACCCGGCTCCAGGCCCATTATGCCCTTGCGCTCCTCCAACGGGGCGCGGGCGAGCCGGACGAACGCATCCTCGACCTGCCCCCGGCTCAGGCGCGAGTGGTGTATCCGCTCGGTCTGGTACTCCTCCAGGCCCATGCTCATCCCCGAGAGCGTTGTGACCGTCCCCGCGAGCCCTACCGCCAGCGCGGGTTTCTCACCGGCTAGAAGCCTTTCCAGGGTGGGCTTCAACCGCGCTACCGCGTGTGATTCCATCCTGCCGATCGAGACCGGCGAAGGAGGGTCCGAGGCCTTCAGGAACCTCTCGGTCATCCGCACGCAACCGACGTCGACGCTCCGGAGCGCGAGCCCGCCCGGGGAGGGCAGGCCGTTCCGCTCGCCCGGAGGGAAGTCCCCGAGGATAAACTCTGTGCTGCCACCACCGATGTCGAACACCAGGACGCGCTCCGCTCCTTCAGGAGCGACGCCCCCGAGGTCCGAGACCGCGCCCAGGAAGCTCAGGCGTGCCTCGTCCTCGCCTGGCACTATCCGGGGTCTCTCTCCCAACAGGCGCTCCGCGGCGTCCAGGAAAGCTCTTCCGTTTTCGCAGTCCCGCAGGGCGCTTGTCGCCGCGGCCGTAACGCCGGCCGGCTCGAGCGCGCGCATTGCCTCCGCGAAGCCCAGAATCGCGGACTCCGTTCGCCGGACGGCCTCCGGTTTGAGGCGCCGGGTTTCGTCCACTCCTTCCCCGAGGCGGGTTATGGCCATGCGGCGGTCCACGGTTTCCGTGCGCCGGCCGTCGCAGTCCGCCACCAGGAGCCTGGTCGAGTTCGTGCCGATATCAAGCGATGCAAGCCGCAGGTGGTTCGTCACACCAGGCCCCGCCTTCCTCTTTCAACATCTCCTCGCACCAGCGGCCGGGGAGGGCCCGCCGCCCCGCTCCATGCTCCTCTTCGCCTTCCTCCGGGCCGATAGAAAGCCTGTAGGCCAGGTGCGCGTGGAGGCATTTTATTGCGCCCATTCTACCGCCGGCAACTCCCCTGGCGCCGAGCCTCCCGGCGAGCGCGTCCCCGTCGATTGACCTCGCCAGTTCCTCCTGAAGGGCCGCGAACCCCCTTTCGTCCTCGGCGAAGTCCTCAGCCGCCTCGGGGTCTTCTTCCAGGCGCCGCGCGACGGTCTTCTGGGCCCCGGAGCTCTCGAGCGTCCCCACCAGTGAGGAGGCGTGGGGGCAGGTAAGCCAGAGGAGCGGTGGAACGGGACCGCCCGAAGCCTCCATCGGCAACGTCATGACGACGGCGGGTCGTCCGTGGGGGCACCTGCGCGAAACGAGTATCTCTCCCCGGGGCGGCCTTCCGAGCTGGCTTTCCACAACCGCCCTGTCGCGGCGTGAAGCCGGCGACAGGAACGGAAACGCCTCGCGCGCGGACCGCGGGATGGAACTCGACGCGACACCGGGGCCGGCCTCGATGATCGTATCGTTTCTCACTGGTAAACCACCGTCAGGACCGCGATCTTCCATCGCCCCTTCTCCCTGACGAAAGACGCTTCGACCTTGCTCCTTGCGCCATCGCCGTACTCGATGAATCCACGGACCGTAACGCCGTCGCCCGCGACCTTGCACTCCGGGAAACCGTAGGACGCGATATCGCGGAAAAGCGGGGCGTTCCTCCTGGCGCTCGACACATACGCGTCGAGCGAAGTCACGCTACGGAGGCCGTTTGCCTGGTCCTCGTACGCTTCCTTGTAACGCTTGAGCCTGAGACGCTCGAGGTGCCCCTGAATCGCGATGCAGGGGTTGTCCGGGCCGTGAAGGGCCGGCCCCGCGGCTCGAGTGCCCATCGTGTAAAGGCTGGAGAGGTCAAGACGGGGGTCCGAGGATTCCTCTACGGTGTCGTACAGTAGCTTGTAGCCCGCGACGAACGCGACGAGCGCTAACATCAGGACACAGACCGCGATCACTATGACGAAGGACCGCCTGTCCCGACCGGGCACCTGCGGCCTCGTACCTCTCGGGGGCTCACCACCCCTTCCGCTTCCACCGGAGACGCGCTCTCCTCCGGGCATGCCCCCGCCCCTTCCGCCCGTCTCAGCGCGCTCCCGCCCTGCCCCGGCGCCGCGCGCGCCGCGCCTGTCGGAATTTCCGGATCTCGCGCCCTGTCGGGGCGCGCTTTCCTCGCGTGGCCCGCGTTTGCGCGGGGCCGGACGCCTCGGCTCTACCGGGTGAGGCATCTCGTGGGGCTCATTCCCAGAAGGAGTCAGGGTCTTTCTTGCGGTCCTGTCCTTTTTTCTCGACGTCATCCTCGAAGAAGAACGAGTTGAGCTCCCCGGCGCCCTCCGTCCCGGCGGGCGGCACCCGCGAGCCGTCCTCGACCGTTACGCCTTCCTCCTCTTCACCGGCGAGGTCCACGTCCTGTGGCATCGCCGGCTGAGCCTGCGCCTCCGGGCCGGCCCCGGGGGCCGGGGCCTCTGGGGTCGAAGGCACTTCGTCAAACGGCCATTCGGCGCCGGGCGGCTCCTCGACCGTCGGCGCGGGGGCGGGTCCCGCCTCGTAGGCCGGGGGAGCCTGCGCCTCACCGCTCTCCTCATGGTCGACCGGCCTTTCGCCCATCAGCTCCTGGTACTCGGGCGGCAACCTGAAGTCGTCCGGGCTGGAGGCCTCCGGCCGGACCTGCTCCATGATGCCGTTCGTATCGAACGGCTTCTCTTCCTCGGCGGCCGGGGCGTAGACCGGCGGCTCGCCGGGAGAAGGCTGTGCGCCCGGGGACGTCGAGGGTACGGATTCAATGTCCCAAGGCGCAATATCCTCAGGCATCTGCTCCAGGCCCGCCGGCGCGGACTTTGCGCCCGCCGGCGGCTCCGCGTAAGGGGCGGTCCCGCCGTATTCCGGCAGCGGCTCCTCGTAAGGAGCAGGCGCGGGAGGCGGCCCTTCGCTCACTCGTGGCGGAACGCCGGTCTCCTCGAACACGGGCGGAGCCTCATAGGCCGGGGGAGCCGGTGGTGGTGCCTGCTCGTAGGCCGGGGGCGTCTCGTAAGCCGGAGGTGCCGGCTCGTAGGCCGGTGGGGCCGCCGGTGGTACCTGCTCGTAGGCCGGTGGGGCCTGCGGCTCTCCGGTGACTGTGGGAAGCTCGTCAAACACCGGGGGAAGCAGGGCTTCCTCGGGCGCGGGAGCTTCCGGCGGGGGCGCTGCCTGCTCGAACACGGGCGGAGCCTCGTAGGCCGGAGGAGCCGTCGGTGGTGTCTGCTCGTAGGCCGGGGGCGCCTCGTAGGCCGGAGGTGCCGGCTCGTAGGCCGGTGGGGCCTGCGGCTCTCCGGTGACTGTGGGAAGCTCGTCAAA
>CAZAIS010000010.1:11224-11365 GCA_964485255.1 uncultured Acidimicrobiales bacterium
GCGGGGGCGCTGCCTGCTCGAACACGGGCGGAGCCTCGTAGGCCGGAGGAGCCGTGGGTGGTGCTTCCGCCGGCATGCCCGGTGGGGCGGACGGTGGCATACCCACCTGGGGAGGTGCCGCCTGTGGCGGGACTCCCGGGG
>CAZAIS010000010.1:11465-18067 GCA_964485255.1 uncultured Acidimicrobiales bacterium
GGCGCGTATGCCGGTGGCATACCCACCTGGGGAGGTGCCGCCTGTGGCGGGACTCCCGGGGGCGGCACGTCCGAAACTGGAGGCTCCTGCACAACCTGCGGTTGCGAGACTGCTGGAGGCGCCTGTGTGGGCGGCGGCGCCGGATATGCCGGCGAGGCGCCCTGGGGCTGTGCCGCCGGCACAAGCGGCGGGGCTGCGGCGTCGAGGACCTGGGGGTGCTTGGCTTCTTCCATCGCTCCCGGCGCCGGTGCCAGCCCCTCGGCCATCAACTCCTCGAAATCCGCCGTCGGAGCCGCGACTATAGGGCCTGTCGGCATCTCGGGCGGTTGCAGATGCGGGGGCGCCGCGGCCGCTTCCCTGACCTCGAGCCCCGCGGGCGGCGGCGTATCGGGTTGCGCCTCCACCGCGGGAGGCTGCTGTCGCACGGCACCGGGCGTTTCCTCGAGCCCCATCTCTTCCATTATCGGCGCTATTCCCTCGTACTCCTCCGGCCCCGGCGGGGCTACTTGAGGGGGAGCCGCCTGAGGGGGGGCTGCCGGGGCTACCGCGGCTCCGGGGGGAGGGGGAGCCTGGACAACCGGGGGCGCGGCCTGGGGCGGAGCCTCCGCCACTTCCGGCTCGCCCTTTCTGCCTCTCTTGCCCTTCACCTTCGGCGCCCTGGGTTCTCTTACGGGCCTCCGGGCCTTCGGGGCCTTGCCCACGTCGGTCCCCATTGACGCCGCGATCCTCGCGACCTCGTTCGCATGGCAGGCCGGACAGGTTAGTACGTCGTTAGTCTCGGCTATGCACTGCGGGCAAATGCCTTTCCCACATTCCAGGCACTTGCCGATCGCCTCCTGTCCGGGATGCCGTTCACAATCCACTTCATACACTCCCGCGTCTCGTGGAACCTGGACCATCCAATCATCAGTACAGTGGCTATCGCGTGAGCATCTCAGTCGCGTTTATTCCAGGCGATACCCGCAACAGCCCGCTAAGCCATAATTGTAGCATGACGCCGTTGAAACGGCCCTCCGTGAAGCCGGGGCTCACCGCCCTCCGGCCTGCCGTTCAGCCGTGCAGTGAAGCATGCGCCGCACCCGCTCCCACACTTCGTCCATCGATTGAAAGGCCTTCACCCTGTATTCAACGTCCGGTCCCTCGGCGTCGGTCGTGACAAGGTACAGGACTTCTCCGGGCGCAACCAGCCGTTGCCTCCTGGCCTCCTGCTCTATGTACTCGAGGGAGCGCGCCTGTTGGACCTCGCTCTCGAGCCGTTTGGTGGTCCTCATCTGCCCTTCAAGCTCTCTCTCCATCGCCCGGAGCTGGCCGGTGGCTTCTATATTTCGCGCGACCGGGCTCGCCGAAAGAGCAATGAAAACAGCGAGCAGGATTGCCACGACAACGATCCGCGGCGAGACCGACCATTGCTTTCGTCTTTCCTTCGATGGCCCGCGCGACCTGTCGTCCGCGCCGTTGCCGTCTTTCACGTGCTTCGAGGGCCTCGCCGCGGCGACCGCGGCCGGCTTGCCGGCGCGCCTTGGCACCCTTACAGCGGCGACGCCGGGGTCCTCGCGTCCCGCCCTGGAGGAAGCCGCGCCCCGTTTTTTCTCCACACGGTCGCGTGCGTCCGGGCGCGCTTCCGCCTTCAAGGCCGTCCGCCCTCTACGGGCGGGCGCGTTGCGCTCGGCCCCGGCCGGTCTTTCCCGGCGGGGGCGCGCGACCTTTCTGTTCGAGACCCCGTCTACGCGCTTCGGTTTCTTGGCCATCGCTCAATCCGTCCTGACCGTGTGGACGTGTACCATGTTCGTCTTGCTGCTCGCCTCATCGAGGAAACCGCCTGTTATGACAACCAGGTCGCCCGCGTCCAGGAGCCCTTCGGCGCGACACGCCCCGGCCGCCAGCCTCATCATCCCGGAAGGGTTGTCAACGAGTTGCAGCTCGATGCCCTCTATTCCCCAGACCAGGGCCATGGCCGCGACGACCGATGCGTCCGGGCTGACCGCTATTATGGGGGCGGCAGGCCTGTACCTGGCGACAAGCCGGGCGGTGTAGCCGCTGCGGGTAACCGTCACTATCGCCTTCGCGTTCAGGTCTGACGCTATCTTGCAGGCCGCGAACCCGATCGCATCGGCCGGGCCTCGGTGCGTCCACCTGCCACGCTCCTCCAGGACGCGCTCGTAGTCAACGGCCGCCTCCGCCCTCGCTGCGATATGAGCCATGGTGGCCACCGCCTGCACGGGGTAACGCCCTATCGAAGTCTCCGCGCTCAGCATTATCGCGTCGGTCCCGTCCAGGATGGCGTTGGCGACGTCGCTCGCCTCGGCGCGCGTCGGCCTTGGTTTCTCCACCATCGACTCCAGCATCTGCGTCGCGGTGACGACGGGGACGGCCGCGTGCAGGGCCCTTTTCACCAGGTCTTTCTGGATGAGTGGGACCTCCTCCGTGGGCATTTCCACCCCCAGGTCTCCCCTCGCGACCATGACGCCCTGGGCGACCTCGAGAATACGGTCGATATTCCGAACCGCCTCCGGCTTCTCGATCTTGGCCATGACCGGCACGCCCGAGCCGGTCTCCCTCAAGGCTTTGGCAACTTCCAGGAGATCCTCCGGGGTGCGCACGAACGATTGAGCCACCCAGTCGATGCCGGTCTCGAGCCCTGCCTCCAGGTAGCGCCGGTCTCGCTCGGTGAAGGAGCTCAGGGCGAGGTTCGAGTCGGGGAAGTTCATCCCCTTGCCCTGCAGCATCCGGCCTCCCTCCACAACCTCGCAGACGATCTCCGACCCCTCGATCCGGCGGACCGCGAGCCTTATCAGGCCGTCGTCCATGAAGATCCTGTCGCCCACGCCGACGTCATCGGGCAGCCCCTGGTAGGCGACCGACACCCTCCTCGCGTCGCCCCGTTTCTGCTCCGTGGTCAGGGCGAACTCCTGTCCGCTCTCCAGCTCCACGCTCGATCCCTGGATCGGGCCGACCCGAAGCCTGGGGCCCTGGAGGTCGAGCATGACCGCGAGGCGCTTCCCCGCCCTTTCGCCGGCCTGCCGGGTCACCTCGACGTAACGGCGCATCTCGTCCATGTCGGTGTGGCCGCTGTTCAAGCGGGCTACGTCCATGCCCGCTTCGGCCATCCTGGCGACGGTCTCGATGTCGTTCGACGAGGGGCCGAGCGTGCAGACTATCTTCGTCCTGATCGGTCCTTGATCGCGGTCCATCCCGCCCTCCATGCGCCCGACCCTTTCTTGGCCCGTTTCGAATCGGGGCCGCGCGTTTCTCGAATGACTCCCGCGCGCCGAGCCCGGCGCCGGGCGCCCCTCAACCGGACTCCGTCAGTCTATCCTTCGCGGCCTGCCAAAGGCGTTCTTTCTCCTCGAGGCTCATTGAGGTGAAGTCGCCTCCCAGCCTGCACGCCTCCGCTTCCATCCAAGAGTAGCGCCTCACGAACTCGCTCACCGAGCGCCTGAGGGCGACCTCGGGGTCGACCCCCAGGTGCCGCGCCAGGTTCACCACCGTGAAGAGTATGTCCCCGACCTCGTGCTCGATGCCGGGCTCGGAGCCAGTGCGTCGGGTCTCGTGCAGCTCTTCTATTTCTTCATCGATCTTTGAGAAGACCCCTTCCGCGTCGCTCCAGTCAAAGCCCTCTCGCGCGGCGCGGCCCTGGACCTTCATCGCGGACATCATCGCCGGAAGCCCTGGAGCCACGCTCACGCCGCTTTCCTTCCCCTCCTCTTCGCTCTTGATGCGGTCCCAGTTGACTGCGACCTGGTGCGCCGTTTCCGCGTCGGTCCCGCCGAAGATATGGGGATGTCTTCGCTCCAGCTTGGCGGTGATCCCGTCGATGACGTCCGCCAGGTCGAATCTCTCGCGCTCCTCCGCCATCCGTGACTGGAATACGACCTGGAGCATGAGGTCCCCCAGTTCCTCCGCGACGTGCGGCCAGTCCCCGGAGTCGATGGCGTCCACGGCTTCGTACGCTTCCTCGAGCATGTGCCGCGTAAGCTTCCCGGGTGTCTGCTCGAGGTCCCACGGGCACCCCCCGGGCGACCTCAACTTCGCCATGACCCTGGCCAGCGTCTCGAACTTTTCTCCGAGGCCGGCGGGTATCTCCGCTTCCCGCACCATCTCGCGGAGTTTATCGGACGGCGCGCGACTCGCGCCCCGCGCCTCCGGCCTTCCTTCTCCCGTCGTATTCTCCGTGCCTTCGCTCACGTTTTCTCTCCCGCCGGCCGCCCGCGCTCGCGGCGTTACTGCCGGCCTGTCAGTCGCCTACCACCTTGCCCAGGCCGGGTTCCCACCTGCCCACGCCGCCTGTTTCGACCCTTGCGTTGGCGTAGACGGTCCGCAGCCAATCGCTGAACTTCTCTTCCTTTCGAACGGTCTCGAGCTTGCTGATCGCTTCCCGCCACACTTCCGAGAAGGCGGGAACACTGCCCTCCCGCCTGTCGAGAACCTTGATTATATGAAAGCCGTCGGATGCACTGACTACCCCGCTCGTCTCACCCGACTTCAGCGCGAAAGCAGCGCTCTCGAGGGCGGGGTCCATGGACCCCTGCTCTATCCATCCGAGGTCGCCCCCGTTGGAGCGCGTGGCGCCGTCCCTCGATATAGAGCTCGCGAGCCGGGAGAAATCCTGGCCCGCCTTGAGTTCGTTCAGCACGGCCTCCGCTTCTCCCCTGGTGTTCAGGAGAATGTGTGCCACGTGCACCATCAGGCTGCGCGCGAAGAGGTCCTTGTGGGTCAGGTAGTACGACTGAGCCTCGTCCCTGGTGACGGAAACGTCCTCGCACACCTTCTGGCCAAGCGCGTCCACCAGCAACTCAGCCCGCACCGTGTCCTCGTAGGCCTGCTCGGTGATTCCCTGTTTCTCGAGACCTTGCGAGAAGGCTTCCGCGCCCGCCGCCTGCCGCTCGCCCTCGATGCGTTGCTTCACCGCGCCGGGGGCGATACCCACGCTCAGCTTTGCTGCTTCCTGCTCCATAAGGGCCCGTCTTATCATCTCGGTCGCGACCTCCAGCCTGGTGTCCTTCACCAGCTTTCCGCCCCTCGAGCCCTCCAGCTCTTCAGGGTTGTTTCTTCGGACTACCGCGATCCTTCTGTCGACCTCAGCCTGGTACTTCTCCCTTCCGACGGCCCGGCCGTTGACCGTGAAGACCCCGGGCGAGCACCCCGAGGCCGCGACCGCCGACGCCAACACCAGCGCCAACGCCTGAACGAGCGCGCGCTCGGCGAAGGCCCGCTTCACGCTCGAGCATTCTCTTCTTATTTCCGACCTTCCGGGAGACATGCGGGGCGTCACATCCAGATCGACTTCGAGCCATTTGCCCGCCAAACCTGTCTACGAGGCGGGCCGCCCGACCTCGATTATATCATCAATAATTGAATTTAGCCACTTTAACAACACTTCTTGCCTGTTGTTTACTTCCGCGAACCTCAACTTCAAGTATAAAGTTCGTGCCTCGGCATCGTAATAGGTCCCGTTTTCCTCGGCGATCCGGTCAACTTCCGCAAAGACGGCTGCTCGCCCGGCCGCTTTCTCTTCGCCCTCGTAGAACTTGAGCTGCATCTCCGAGGCACGCATGCCGACCGCCTCCACGCCGGCGGCCGCCGCCTTTCTCTTGAGACGCTCGAGCTCGATCATGTGTCTCACGGGAGTCGGTGCTTCACCGAACCGGTCCTCGAGCTCCGCGATCAGCTCATCGAGCCTGCCGGCCCGTCCGGCGATCACGAGCCTCCTGTATTCCTCGACCCGGGTCTCCTCCTCACAGATGTAGTCCGCGGGTATGTAGGCGTCCACGGGCAGCTCGACTACCGCTTCCCTGGCGGGGGCCGGGGCTTCACCTTTCAGGATATCGACGGCCTCCTTGAGAAGCTCGCAGTATAACTCGAAGCCTACCGCTTCTATCTGCCCGCTCTGTTCGGCTCCCAGCAGGCTGCCCGCGCCGCGAATCTCGAGGTCGCGCATGGCGACGCGCATCCCCGAGCCGAGCGGGGTCATCTCGCTTATAGCCGCAAGCCTCGCGACCGCCGTGTCGGAGAGGAACTCGCGGCGTGGGTAGAACATGTATGCGTATGCCCTCTTTCCGGATCGGCCCACCCTCCCCCGGATCTGGTAGAGCTGTGCCAGCCCGAGCCTGTCGGCCCTGTCTACGATAAGCGTATTCACGTTGGGCAGGTCCAGCCCCGATTCTATAATGGTGGTGCAGACGAGCACCCCGTGGACCCCGTCCGCGAACTCCAGCATCACCCGCTCGAGCTCTTCCTCGCGCATCCGCCCGTGCCCGAGCACGATGGACACGCCCGGGAACCGTTGCCGCAGCATATTCGCCGCGTAGTGGATGCTCTGGACCCTGTTGTGGACGAAGAAGACCTGGCCCCCGCGGGCCAGCTCGTAATCGATGGCGTGACCCACCAAGTCCACGTCGAACTCGCCGACGTAGGTGGCGACAGCCTGCCTGTCCTCCGGCGGGGTATCGATTATGCTGATGTCCCTCACGCCGGAGAGCGACAACTGAAGCGTCCGGGGAATGGGTGTGGCGGTAAGCGTAAGTGTGTCCACGTTCCTCTGAAGCCTGCGCAGGCGCTCCTTGTGCGCGACCCCGAAGCGCTGCTCCTCGTCCACGACCAGG
>CAZAIS010000011.1:0-17360 GCA_964485255.1 uncultured Acidimicrobiales bacterium
CTCCGGTCTTGAACAGCTGGGCGGCCTCCTGCAGCGGGATCTTCTTCGCCGCGGGACGGGCCTTCACGACCAGACTGGCCGCAGGTTGCGGGGTCACCGGCGGCGTCGGTTCGACCGGTGGTTTCGCTGGGACCTTGCCGTAGACGATGAAGACACTGCCGACGTCGGAGAGCGCGTACGGGGCGGCGATCGCCATGTCCACGCCCCCGTCCCCGTTGACGTCACCGAACACGGGCGAACCCCTGTTTGGCCCGCCGAACGCTCTCTGCTCCCATACCTTCTGGCCGTTCCCCTTCATCAGTATGATGTAATCGCCGCCACGTCCCGCGACGGGATAGCAGGCGATCCCGATCTCCTTGGTCCCATCCCCGTCGATGTCCCCAACGGCCGGGGAGGACATGGTGCACCCCGGAGCGGATACCGGCCAGCCGGCGACGTCCGAGCCGTCGTGGTTCCAGGCGTATACGCGGAAACCCTCGGTGGTGAGCCGGTGGGTGGCGGTATAGTAATGGCCCGTCCCGACCACGATCTCGTACCAGCCGTCGTTGTCGATGTCTGCCACGGCGGGCGACGACCAGATTACCTCCGGCGTCACCTTGGGGAAGCCGGGGTACATCTGTCCGTTGCCCCTGAAGACCCAGAGAAGGCCTCCCGGCGGGTACGGCCAGCCGCTTCCCCCGGTGGAGTCCCCCCCGATTATGACCTCCTGGAGGCCGTCACGATCGAGGTCGGCGAGCGCCGGCGATGACCATATCGT
This sequence comes from uncultured Acidimicrobiales bacterium, assembly GCA_964485255.1. Classification (GTDB taxonomy): domain Bacteria; phylum Actinomycetota; class Geothermincolia; order Fen-727; family Anoxymicrobiaceae; genus CAZEJS01. Next base: position 758 of record CAZAIS010000011.1, read on the forward strand.
GTCCTTGGTATCGATGGGGTAGCCCGGTACGTTGTGCCCGTTATAGCTCCACGCGTACAGCAAGTGGCCGTAGCTGCCGACAACGATGTCCACGGCACCGTCACCGTTGATGTCGCCTATCGCCGGCGAGCTGTACACGCCCACGTAACCGCCGGTGTTGATCGTCTGCTTCGGCCACCCCCACTGGCTGAGGACGCCTCCCTTGTGGTTCAACCCCCACACAACCCCGTTCATGTCCCCGAAGAAGACCTCCTTGGTGCCGTCCCCGTCGACATCGTGGCACGCGGCGCTTCCCCTGATCTTCGCGCCGACGTGCGCGGCCCACTTGATGCCCTGGCCGTTGGCGGTGAAGCAGTACATTACTCCGTTGGCGTTGCCCGCCAGGATTTCGTCCGCTCCGTCCGCGTCTATGTCGCTGACCGCGATCTTGGCGTCGTTGAACGATGACTGCACGTTCTGCTGACCTTTTATGGGACGGGAATTCCTCGCGGCCTGGGCCCCGGGCGCCGTCATTAGGGGCAGGACCGCGATCAGGAGCAGTACGCCCACGGTGAGGGCCGAAACGTACTTGTGAATGGGACTATCGCCGGGTCGTGTAGACAATCGAACCACCTTTCAACTGCTTGCTCGCGGCCCCGGGGGGCCGCCCCTGCATCCGCAAGACGACTTCGTCTCACATTCAGTGTATCGATGAATAGGCGGTACTACTTGATGCCCCGATCGGAGGATAACGCGATTCACAAGGAGTCAGAACAGTATCGCCGGCCGCCGGGCGGGATTCCCCGGACGCCCTAGACCGCCTTCAGCGGCTCCCACCAGGCACGGTTGTCGACGTACCAGCGGACGGTATCCTCCAGCATGGACTGGAAGTCGGCGCGGGGCCGGTAGCCCAGTGCGGCGACCTTGCTGAAGTCCAGGGAATAGCGGCGGTCGTGCCCAGGGCGGTCCTCTGTGTACCTGATGAGCGAATCCGGTTTCCCCAGCGCCTGGAGAATCCCCCTGGTGATCTCGATGTTCGTGCGCTCCTGCCCCCCGCCGATGTTATACACCTCGCCCGGCTCGCCTTCCCTGAGCACGAGATCGATCCCGGCGCAGTTGTCCGTAACGTACAACCAGTCGCGCACATTCATCCCGTCACCATATAGCGGGACCTGGATGTCATCCATCGCATTGGTGATGAAGAGAGGAATTAATTTTTCCGGATACTGGTACGGCCCGAAATTGTTGCTGGAGCGGGTGATGAGCACCGGCATATCGTATGTCTTGTGGTAGGCGCGTACCAGCAGGTCGGCACCGGTCTTGCTTGCCGAGTACGGGCTGTTGGGGGCCAGGTTCGACTCCTCGGTGAAGGAACCCTCCCGGATCGAGCCGTAGACCTCGTCCGTCGATATCTGCAGGTACCGGCGGACGTGGCGCTTCCTGCAGGCCTCGAGAAGCGAGAACGTCCCGAACACGTCGGTCCTTATGAACTCGCCCGGACCGGTGATCGAGCGGTCGACGTGGCTCTCCGCCGCGAAATTGACCACCGCGTCGTAACCCTCAGAGACCAGGCGGTCCACCAGCGACTCGTCGCAAATGTCGCCCCTCACGAACGAGTAGTCGTACGCTCCCTCGACATCGCTGAGGTTCTCCGGGTTGCCCGCGTAGGTGAGCTTGTCCAGGTTCGTTATCGAGATCCCCTCGTGCGTCTCGAACATGTAACGGATGAAGTTGGAGCCGATAAAACCGCATCCGCCGGTAACGAGAATTCTCACTGTCTCACCTCGGTCCGTCGCGATCAGCCGTGCTTCAACGACCAATCGTAGGGTATCCTGTCCGTGTCGTACGGCAGCCTCTGTTCGTCGGGATCGTCGTAGTCGTAGAGCCTGGTGGGCATGTTGACGATATATGCCTCGTTCTCGCTCACGCACTTCCAGCCGTGGTAGACCTCCTTGGGGATGTGAACGAGCACCGGGCGGTGCTCCCCCAGAAAAATCTCCTGCACCTCTCCTCTCGTGGGCGAGCCTTCCCTGTCATCGTAGAGGCCCAGCTTTATCATGCCGTGGACGCAGACGACGTTGTCATCCTGCTTGAGGTGCATGTGCCAGGCCTTTATCACGCCGGGATACGTCGTGGTGACGTAGGACTGCCCGAAGACCTCGAAAACCTCGTCGTCGCTGCGCAACATCTCCATCAGGTGGCCGCGCTCGTCCGGGACCACCCTCAACTTCTTTATAACCACGCCTTCTATCATCTTCGCCTCCTGACGGGGTCGTTCACTTTTTACTTTTTTTGTTTACTTTCTATCAGCCATGAGTACCTGCTCGTAAAAAAGTAAACAAAAAAAGTAAAAAGTGAACGACCTACAATAGGCCGACACGGCTGTTGTCTCCGAGCATCATTCTGTAGGCGGCCGGCTTGAGCGGCGAGCGCTCCACGACTACGTTCTGCCCTATCAGGCTGTCCTCGATGCGCCCGGATATATCCTTGACCGTGCTGTTCTCGAGGATGATGCTGTGCTCCACCTCGGACCCGGTGACCGTCACTCCAAAGTAAACCGACGTGAAAGGGCCTACAAACGAATTGATTATCCTTGACCCTTCCCCTATTATAGCCGGACCCCTGACCGTGCTGTTTATGATCTCCGCGCCCTTTTCTATCACCACCATGCCGTGGATCTCCGACTCGCTGTCGACGTGACCCTCGCTGGACGGCTCCAGGGTATCCAGCATTATCCTGTTCGCCTCGAGCATGTCCTCGAGGCGACCGGTATCCTTCCACCAGCCGTCGATCACGTGGGGGTCGACGACCTTGCCCTCGTCGATAAGCCACTGGATGGCGTCTGTTATCTCCAGCTCGCCCCTGCCCGACGGCTTGATCGCTTTGACCGCGTCCATGATGCTGCCGTCGAACATGTAGACTCCGACCAGGGCCAGGTCGCTCGCGGGTCTCTCGGGCTTCTCCACGAGGCGCACCACGCGCCCCGATTCCAGCTCCGCGACCCCGAACCGCTCCGGCTCCTTGACTCTCGCGAGGAGTATCTGGCTGTTGGGCCTGTTCTGCCTGAACTGCTCGACCAGGCCGCTTATGCCCTCCTTGATTAGGTTGTCCCCGAGGTACATCACGAAATCGTCCGTACCCAGGAATGACTCGGAGACGAGGACCGCGTGCGCGAGCCCCAGCGGCTCCTCCTGGAATATGTAGGTGACGTCGACGCCCCACCTGGAGCCGTCACCGACGGCCTGCTTTATCTCCTTCGAGGTCTCGCCTACAACGATCCCGATGTCCTCCACGCCGGCGGCCTTTATCGCCTCGAGCCCGTAGAACAGGACGGGCTTGTTAGCTATCGGGACAAGTTGTTTCGCCATCGTGTGCGTTATCGGCCGCAACCGCGTACCGGAGCCGCCGCATAGAACCAGCGCCTTCATAGCTTCTCCCTTCGGAGCCTCGGGCAACTTCAGAATGGTATCATCAGGCCCGCGATTTTCTCAAGTTGGCCCGAGGGGGGCCTCCGCGGGCGGGGACAATCCGTCGCGCGCGGAGCCGGGACGTGCGCTCGCCGGGTGCCCGGGCCCGAGCGCGGACTCGACGCTGATGGCTGCCACGACGTCTCCACCGGTGTCAATGGGGCGCCGGGCAAACCCTCTCAGGGCGCCAGGACGCCCGATACGGTCGTCAGCAGGAACCCCTGGTCGCGCAGGCTCTTGACTATCGTGGGCAGGCTTTCGATGGTGTGCGGCCCGTGGGAGTGCATGAGGATGATGTCACCGTTCTGGATACCTTCCGTGGCCCGCGCCAGGAGCTGCCCGGCCGTCGTGGCGGGGCTCCAGTCCAGCGTATCCTCCGACCACATCACCACCAGGTACCCCAGGCGGCCTGCGACCCTTACGACCCGGTCGTCGCAGTCGCCGTACGGGGGCCGGAAATACCCAGCCATTCCAGTTCCGCAAATCTTCCTGACCTCCTCGTCCGACAACTGGAGCTGGCGCGCGATCGCGTCGTCGGGCAACTTCGTGAACTGCGGGTGAGACCATGAATGGTTCGCGATCTCCAGGCCGCACCTGGCGGCCTTGAGCACCGCCTCCCTGTTCTCGGTACACGCCGCGCCCGCCGGGAACAACGTGGCGGGGACCCGCAACTGAACCAGGAGGTCCACCAGCTCCCCCAGCCGGTAGTAGCCGTCATCGAACGTCAGGGCCACCCGCCTGTTGGCCCGGTTCCCGCGGCTCACGGACCCGGGGACCCGCGACCCGCCGGGCTTCGGCGGCAGGGGAAGAAACTGCGCCGACCCCTCCGGACAGAAGACGACCCGGTCCGGCGGTTCGCTGTAGGCCTGCAGCATCCCGGCGTTCCGGAGTGCATCACGGACGGAGTCCGCCCCCTCCCCCCGCGGGACCATGTAGCCCAGCCCGCGCACGCTTGCCCTCCGGGTCAGAGCCTTCCGGGCGAGGGTGGACAGCTCTCTCGCCTCGAGCTGGTGAGGTCGCGAAGGGGGTACCGACCTCGGTGGCAACGCCCCTATGCAGATAATCGCGACGGTTGCCAGGAGGAACACGGCAAGGAGCAGGACAATCCTGCCACGAACGGCTTTGCTGCGGCGGACGGCGGCACCCCCCCGGGCGGGCCCGCCGCCGACACCGTCTCGGGCGTTCCCGGACACCCGGATCACATCCCCGTGTATCCTTCAGCGAAGTACCACGTCTTCGCCGGCGCGGTTGTGCCCGCGCTCACGTGCCCGCCCGCTCGCGAGCAGTATCCGTCTGAGTACACGAAATACATCGCCCGCTCCGCGACGATCTTGACGCCGTCAAGGGACTTCACCGTCGTGGCCACCTCCGAGTCCTCCATGCCGCCGACCTCGTCCACGTGTATCGTGAACCGGGTCCTCGGCCTCAGCGTGTATTCCTTCTCGGCCCCGCCCCCGCGGGGATTGTTAAAGGTGACCTTCACCTTAGCGGCGCGGGCCGACGGGTTGGCGATGAGGATGTAGGTATCGAACCGTCCGCCCGTATACCCTTCCGCGAAATACCAGGCGTCCGACGCTTCCGTAACGCCCGTGCCGCAGCTTCCGTCCCGCACGCCCGCGCCGTCGTAATCGAAGTAAAGCGCGTGCTCCGCCACAACGGGGACGCCGTTTGTCGATTTCAGTATCGTCGAGAAGCCGGCGTTCTCGAGCCCCGGTATGCAGTCTGCGTGTATCGTGTACCTCGAGTCGGCCTTGACGGTGTACCGCCTGCTCACCGTCGATCCATTCTCCTTCATGTAAGTCGCCTCGACGGAGGCGGCCTCACCACCGGGGTTCTGCACCAGTATGTAAGTATCGAACTGCCCTCCCGTGTACCCCTCCGGCAGGTACCAGGTGACGGACGGCTCGCCGACCCCCATGGCGTTGTGCCCCCCGTCCCGGCCGGAGTAATCGAAATACATCGATCGCTCGGCGATGATCCCGTCTCCGTTAGCGCATTCGACGCGCGTCGACACGTCGGTGCCGTCGAGCCCCTCGACGTCGTTGAGCCTCAGGGTCGTCCGCGAGTACGGGGCCACCTGCTGCGTCTTTGTGATCGGAGTCCTCCCGCCCGGCACCATGAAGGTGTACCGTATGTCGGCCACGTCGGGGCCGGGGTTCTGGACGAGTACGTAGGTCTCGAAGTCGGCGCCGGTGTAGCCCTCGGCGAGGTACCACGTCTTTCTCGGGGAGTTGACGCCGATACTGCCGGAGCCGCCGCTGAAACGGTTGCGGCAGTCGAAGTACATCGCGCGCTCGGCTATCACCGGCCTCTCGGATACGACGCGCACTGAAGCCTCCCCGAACTGCACGAAGTCGTTGACCTTGAGAGTATAGCGCGAGTTCTCGATTACCTCCTGCACGTGATCGATCGTGGACCCGTCCGGTTTCATGAACGTGAACGTGACGAGAGTAGGTTTAGGATTCGGGTTCAGGACCAGGAGGTACTCGTCGAAGTTGCTCCTGACGAGATCGAACTTCCGGCTCGAGAAACCGAACAGCGACTGGATGGTCGCCCCGGAGACCGATTTCGCCGCGCTCGAGCCGACGATCCTCGCGGTCTTCACGCGTCCCCCCGGCGTCTTGTCGGACAGGTCCATCACGTACAGGCTGCCGACGGCGGTGTCGCTCCTGGAGTTCAACCGCGACTCCACGTCGGCCTTGGTTAAGCTCGCGCTCCAGGCGAAGCGGGGGGAATGCCGGCAGTAGTCATCGGGCTTGCCCCGCAGGTACGGGATCGCCGATCCCCCCCAGACATCCTCGTTGTTCTCCGTGTGCCCGCCGCAGGAGCCGCAGTAGGCGGCCGTTATCGGCTGCCCGCCATACGTCATTATCTGGCCCGCCGTAGCGTCCACGGCCGCGTTGCAGTTGGGGTACCTGTCAACGCTCTTGTTCTCGTCGAAGGCCTGGCAGCACTCCCCGCTCGAGCAGACATCGAAGCCCTGGGCGGTGTGCTTGTTCCGCGCGATGCAGGACAGCGTGTAGGTGCGCGCTGCCACGTAGAGCGCCTTGAGCTCCTCCATCGGGTAATGGTCCGGCTCCTCCTGGAGGTGGCGCAGGTAGTCGCGCATCGTGAGCGTCCGGATCTGCCCGTCGCGCCCCTTGACGCGCACGGGCCGGTTCTCGTCGATGGTGGAGAACTGGATGCCGGTGTAGTAGTAGCTCAGAATCGTGCGGTAGTCCTGACCTTCCTGAGCTCGGTAATAGACTCCATCCATGCACATGCCCACCCCGTGGGCGCGCCCGTACCCCTGGAAGTAGTAAACGGGGTCTCCCCCGGAGCCGGCGGTCCCGCCGGACCCCGGGGGCGCCAGGAAGGCCAGCGACATGACTACCAGTAGAGCAACTGTGACCGCAAAAACGTGCACCCTGCCAGCCCGCAGTATCTTCATGTTACCTCTTGTTGTCATTGTTAAGCACAGTCATGTAATGTTAATTATTGAGCTTTATATGCCCGTGTAACCCTCGGCAAAATACCAGTTCCTGGCCGGTACCGTAACCCCCTTTTCGCAGGAGCCGCCGTCTTTCCCAAGGTAATTGAAGTACATCGAACGCTCGACCACCACGGGGAACCGGCTCTTTATGGAAACGGAGACTTCTTCCGCTTCGAGTCCTTTTATCTTGTCCACCGCTACCGTGTATCGGGACTCCGGGGCCACCCTGTAAGACTTGTCGATAGAGCGCCCGTCCCTCAACAGGAAGCTCACCTCCACATCGCTGGCCTGCCTGTTGGGGTTGGAGATGAGCACGTAGGTGTCAAAACCTCCCGCCGTATAACCCTCGGCGAGAAACCAGCGGTCCGAAGTCAACGGGGAGCCGAAAGAGTCGTGGCCGCCCCTGATCCCGTTGTACTCGAAATACATCGCCCTCTCGGCGGCGATCGGGCGGTCGGAGCGCACCCTTGCCGAAAACGCCTTCTGCTCCCAACCCTTGATGCCGTCCACCTGAACGGTCCTGCGGGAGCGCGGCTCGATCTCCACGTAGACGTCCGTCCTGTGCCCTTTCTCCGACTCGAGCGAGATCGTGGCGTGAGCGGTCCGGTCCGAAGGGTTGGCCAGGAGGATGTACGTATCGAAGCTCCCCCCGGTGTAACCCTCGGCGAAGAACCACTCGTTCGAAAGCGAAGTTACGCCCGCCGCGTTCGACCCCTCCTGGATTCCGTTGTAGTCGAAGTACATGGAGCGCTCGACGCAGACAGGTTTCGTGGACTCCACCTCCGTGGAGAACTCGGCCTGCTCCATGCCCTCCACTGAATCGACGGGAACGGTGTACCTGGAGAGCGGGGCGAGCCCGAAGTCGAGCTCCCGGGTCCCGCCGCCGGACTTGAGAAACGTAAGCTTCACCCTTGCCGCCTCCCGGTTCGGGTTCTGCACCAGGATGTAGGTGTCGAAGCCGTAGGCGGTGCAGCCCTCGGCGAGGAACCACCGCGTGGCCGGCTCCGTCTCCCCCGCGCTCACGTGGCCCCCGGGAAACAACCCGAGGTAACGGAAATACATCGAGCGCTCCGCGACGACGAGGCCCTGAGTCGCTTCGACCCGCGTGGAAGCCTCCTCGTTCACCAGCGCGTCGTCCATCCTTAGCGTCTTGCGGCTGCGGGGGCCGAGCGTAACCTTCTCGACAACCTGCCGGCCATCCCTGAGCATGTACGTGACGTCGGCCCGGGCCGCCTCTTCGGTGGGGTTGGCGAGCATGATGTACGTATCGAACGACTCCGGTTCCGCCTCCTGGATAACCCGCCTGCCGCAGCAGAAGCGCTCGGCGTAGTAACCGGTGAGGCTGTCGATGCTGACTCCCGCGTTTCCGCCCGTGGAATGGATGAAGAGCCCCCGGCCGATGTACAGCCCGGCGTGGCCCACGTAGTCCGAGGAGGCCCGGTCCCTGTAGAAGAATATGGGGTCGCCCGGCAGCAGGTTCTCCCTGGCGACCGCCGCGTAGCGGCCGTCGTTCGACTGGTCGTCGGCGACGCGCATCATCGGGTGCCCCAGCACCGTCCCGAGCACGTAGTAAGTCAAGCCCGAACAGTCGTACCCGCCCTCCGGGTCGGATTCCCCTCCCCATACGTAAGGGTAGCCTACCTTTGAGCACGCGGCCTGCAGCGCCCTTTCCCTCTCGCTGCCCACCAGTGGGCGCTGGCAACTCGAGCGGTCGAAAGAGGCCTTGACGTAGTCGAGGCGCCACGAGTCCGGCTGCCCCGCCTTCTGCAGGCTGAATGCCATCTCGCCGCGCGGGTAGGCGGCCGTGGGCCATGCCCTGGTGCCGCTGTACTTGAGCCGGAGGTCCTGCGCAATTACGGACGTCCCGAGGTGACAGGGCGCGCCGGGCAGGAGCGCCGAGGCGCAGCCGGCCTGGTCCCGCAGTCCGAGGCCGGCAACGAGGCCCGCCAGGGCGCCGGCGGCGCTCTGCGGCTCCCGCGGCCTGAAGGTACCGTCCGGGTATGAGCTCATGTAACCGTACTTGACCGCAAGGTTGGCATACTTGAAGGCCGCGTCCGATCGCGGGAGGTCGGAGAACGTGATGGCGTCGTCGGCGCCTCCTTCCTCCCTGTTGAAGAGCTTGACGAGCGCGCGGGCGTAATCGATCCTGGTCACCGGGTCGCACGGGTGGAAGTTCCCGTCCTCACCGCCGTTCATGTACCCCTTGCCCGTGACGTCGTCTATCGCCTGCCGTATCTCGGCCGGCTGACCCGCGACGTCCGGGAAGCCGAGCGCGGACGCCGGCGCGGGCAGCAACACCGCCGCCTGCAAGGAGAGAAGAAGAGCCGCGGCCAGGCGCGATCCATTCCCGAGCAGTCGACCTTGCTTCCTCAACCGTGACATGTCCCTACCTCGTACAGCCTTCAGCGAAGTACCACTGGAGGGCGGGGCCGGTGACCCCCATGTCGTTCGTGCCCCCCGGTTTCGGTCCGTAGTTGAAATACGACGAGCGCTCTACCACGATAGGCACCTTGCAGGATACGCGCGTCGAGAACTCCGCGGCCCCCATGCCTTCCACCCGGTTCACCATTACCGTCCGGCGCGACCTTGCCTCGAGGTGCACGCCTATCTTCCGGATCGTCCCGTCCGCCAGCAGGAACTCGAGGGTCGCGCCCGCGCTCTCCTCGGACGGGTTCTCGAGGAGTATGTAGGTATCGAAGCCGGAGCGCGTGCAGCCCTCGGCTAGGTACCAGCGGGTCGAGGGAGCGGTGGTGGCGATAGAGTTGTTCCCCTCCCTGATGCCGAAGTAGTCGAAGTACATGGAGCGCTCGACCACCAGGGGAACCGCCGATTCGACATCAACGGAGACGTCGGTCGATTCCAGGCCCTCGATCTCGTCGAGGTGCAGTGTCCTGCGGCTGCGCGGGGCTATCTCCTCGTTTGTGCTCAATACCCTGCCCCCCGGCAGCATGTAGTCCACCCGCGCCGAGGCGCTAGAGGGCGAAGGGTTTTGTATGAGGACGAACGTGTCGAACCCCTTTCCCGTGTAGCCCTCGGCGAGGTACCACCGGTTCGCCGGCGCCGTGACGCCCGGGGAGTCGTGCCCCCCCGATTTTCCGTCATGGTCCCTGAAGTACATGGCTCGTTCTACTATTACCGGGGACTCGGCCGCGACCTTCACCGAGAAATCGGCCTTCTCCAGCCCCGGGACCGTGGCACAGTCCAGCGTGAACCTGGAGCGCGCTCCCAGCGTGCGCTTGTACTCTATATTCCCGCCGTCGGAGCGCATGAACCTCAGTGTGGCCTCATTCTCGACCTCCAGCGGGTTCTGTATCAGCACGAAGGTGCTGAAGCCCCAGTCGGTGGACCCCTCGGCCAGGTACCAGTCGGTGGACGGCTCGGTCACTCCGGGTCCGTCGTGCCCTCCCACCCCGCGAGCGAAGTCGAAGTACACGACCCGCTCGGCCACGATGGGGACGCCGTTCACGCATGTAACCAGCGTGGAGACGTCGGTGTTGGGCTCGCAGTCGTCGACGCGGAGCGTGGCGCGGGACCCCGGCGCTACCTCTATCTCTTCCGTGCTCTCCCGCCCGGTCTCGTTCATGAAGGTGAATTCGACCTGCGCGGTCTGCGACTCGTCGGGGTTCATTACCAGGACATACTCCTCGAATCGGCCCGGGTCCACCAGGTACCTGTTGATTCCCGCCGCGACACCCTCTGCGATCTTCCGCCTGAACTTCGGGTCCTGCAACTTGAGGGCCTCGGAGGGGTTCGTCAGAAACGCTCCCTCGAGGAGGGCGGATGTCATGTTGGTGTTCTTGAGCACGTAGAACCCCGCTTCCTTGACCCCGCGGTCGGGCAGCTTGATCCTGTTGACGACCTCCTGGTGAACGAAAGTCGCGAGCCTCCTGCCCTCGACGGAGTTGTAGTAGCAGAACGTCTCGGTGCCCTCCGATGTGGTCATGTAGGCGTTGTTGTGTATCGACACGAAGATATCTGCCCCGGCCCTGTTGGCGATGTCACAGCGCTCCTGCAGGGACAGGGTTCGATCGTCGGTTCGCGTCATCAGGACGCGATAGCCCATCGCCTCGATGAGGGGCTTGGCCTTGAGCGCGATATCGAGGTTGACGACCTTCTCCTGGACGCCGTTGTAGTTGGCCCCGGAGTCGGCCCCCCCGTGGCCCGGGTCGAGGCACACCAGCGTGAGGCCGCCACCCTCGCGCGGGGCGACGGCCGCCGCCTGCGTAGCCGGGCAAAGCAGCCCGGCCAGAAGCGCCGCCACCGCGGCCGCCGTTATAACCTTTCCCGTCATAGCGTCTCCAGAACACTCCAAATAAAAAACCAGGCGCGGCCGGAGGACGTACTCCGGCTCCCTGGCAAAAGGAATTTTATTCGATTGACGTTAGAATTGTATCATACCTGTATTTCTGCAACCGTCGGAGCATGACCTTCGCACGGGATCGATACCTGTCAGTAGCCCCTGACCCCCACCGAATCGGTCCCGCCGCTGCGGCCGTTGAAGTAGATGGCGCGCTCGACAATAACCGGTCCGTCCGCGTCGACCCTTGTGCTGGCCTCGGCCGCCGGAAGCGTTTCGTCCATCGACACCGTGAACCTGCTCCGGGGGGCGACCTGGAACGACTTCGTAGTATTGGCACCGTTCGACTGCATGAAGGTCACCGTTACGCTCCTGGCCTGGTCCCCGGGGTTCTGGATCAGCACCCAGGTCTCGAACCCCTGGTCGGTGTAGCCCTCGGGCAAGTACCAGGTGCTGTCCGGAGTCGGCGTGCCGATGCAGGCGTGGCCGTCGCTCCTGTTGTTCCAGTACATCGCCCTCTCCACCAGGACCGGGTTCTGCGCGCGGACCTTGACCGAGACCTCGCTCGCGGGGAGATACCCGTCCACTAGAATGGTGAAGCGGCTCTCGGGAGGAAGCTGGAACTGCTTGACCGTGTTCTTTCCGGTGCTCTCCATGAAGGTTACAGTAACGTTGTTGAAGTCCTTCTGCGGGTTCTGTATGAGGACCCACGTCTCGAACCCCTGGTCGGTGTAACCTTCAGCCAGGTACCAGTTGGCGCTCGGCGAGCACGCCCCGATCGAGCAGGTGCCCGCGGTCATGTTGTTGAGGTACTGCGCGCGCTCGACGACCACCGGCGCGGAGCTTTCGATCCTCGTGGAGACGGACTGCGCGGGCAGTATGTCATCCACGTGGATGGTGAACCTGGAATGGGCTCCCACCGCGTACCTCCTGACCTCGTTTCCGGCCCCCGGGGTCATGAAGGTCGCCGTGACGGCCGCTTCCACGTTGCCCGGATTTTGAATCAGGACGTACTCGTCGAAGCTTTCGGCGGTGTACCCCTCGGCCAGGTACCACGTCCTGGAGGGACTGGAGACGCCGATTGAGTCGTGCCCGGCCCTGCGTCCACTGAAGTACATCGCCCGCTCCACCGCTATGGGCAAGTCCGCCTTGACGAACGTGCTTACCTCCGCGTCGGGCAGGATGCCGTCCACGGCAATCGTGAAGCGGCTGTTGGGAGCGACGGCGAATGAGCGGTCCACCGTGTCTCCGCCTGGCAGCATGAATTTGACGGCCACGCCGGCGGCCCGCGGGTTCGGGTTCTGTATGAGCACGTATTCCTCGAAGTCCCCCCCGGTGGCGTTCTTGCCGGTGAAGCCCTCGGCCAGGTACCACGTCTTCGACAGGTCGGGGACGGAGGAGTTCACGTATACCGGTGTCGAGGCCGGTCTTATCTCGTGGGCCGTATTGACGGCCGCCGCGTCTATCCTGGCGGTATAGGTGCCGTCCTGCACGGCCTTGCCGTCACTGTCCTTGCCGTCCCAGGTGAAGCTTCTCGCGCCGGCCGGAAAGCTCGCCTCCGGGTACGACCTGACGAGGGTGGAACCCGACCAGACGGAGGCGGTCACTTTCGCGCCCTCAGGCAGCGTGTAAGAGATCCGGGCCGTGTCGTTCACCCCGTCGGCGTTAGGGCTTATGGCGTGACCGCCCGCGCTCATGCCGGTAACGTCCCTCATGGAGCGTTTGGCCAGCTTTGCCGGCAGCAGAGCGCGGTTTTTCGAGGACGGCGCGCCGTCGCTGCTTGCGAAGTAGAGCGTCGGAACGCGCGCGGCCGGATCGGCGTTGGCCCAGTCCGCCCTTGGAAAAACGGGAACCCGCACCGGGCAGGCGGTCTGCCGGTAGTAGAGTGCGCCCGAGGGGACGTCAAGCGTAAACCCGGCGACGGCATCTATCAGCCCCAGCGCGGCGGCGCCCCTCGGGTAGTACCCGAGGCTCTGCTCGTAGGTGGCGCCGGTCGCGCCGGGCGTGCGCCCCTGCCGCGAGGAGCCGGACTTGCCTGCTTCGCGCGCGGCCCCCACCGCGGGCCTGTACACGCCGACCGCCGAAGCTCCGGAGGGCCCGGTGCCGCCCGGGTAGACAAGAACGTCCCAGAAAGTGCCCCACATGTTCTGCGCGAAATATTTCTCCAGGTTCCAGTAGCGCGGGGAGAGGGCCAGGGGGTTGCCGTTATGCAGGCTCGCTCCGAGCTGGCAGGCGACCTGGTCGCGCCACTGGTTCTGCGAGACCCACTGGTTGTACTGGTCGTACGACGAGTGCGGGCAACCGTAAGTCTTCAGCGTCCGCTCCGTGGCCCGCTGGATATCGGTGACGAATCGCGCGGTGTTCGTGCTGGTGACCCCCGCCGCGCGGGTGCCGCCCAGCAGGTAGAGCAGGCCGTTCCCGGAGTAGATGCTGTACGCTTCCGTGTCCTCGATGGTAGCGTCCTGGTCGGAGCAGACCGCGAAATGGTCGGACAGCCACATGTCGTACTCGAGCGTCTGGTTGATCAGCTCGACCCGGCCGTGGCACTTCGAGGCGAACGCCTGGTCCTTGGAGGGCATGCCGAGGGCCATCTCCCTTACGGCCTGGTAGGCCGCGAGGCACTTCACGCCCAGGTAAACCTGGTCCCTGGCGCTCTGTATGGCATAGGACCCCTGGTCGACGGTGTTGTTGGTGTACAGGTCGGGTAACCCGTTATCGTTCTGGTCACAGTTCATCATGAACTGCGCGAGCTTCTTCACCAGGGAGTACCGGTCCCTAACGAACGCGCCGTCGCCGGTGTTCTTCCAGTACTTGTAGAGCAGGAGAATGAAGTTCGCGTTCTCCTCCACCGCCATGTTTGAAGGATAGGCCTGCCCGCCTGCCACGTCACCGACGCCCATGTCGTGAGAGACGTAGGTGCCGAGCTGGCAGGTGTTGAGGTAGAGCACCCACTCGCTCATGACCTGCTTGAGAAGCTGCGGCCAGAAATAGAAATAGAACCACGCGCTGTTGTACTCGACGTCCACGGTGCCGTGAAACCTGCAGGAGGAGCCCTCCCACACGCTGAACCAGTCACGCCCGGAGTCCGACCTCATCCACCAGGCGTTGGTGACGAAGCTCTGGAAACCGCAGGCGAAAGTGTTTCTCACTGATTGCCTGTACGACGACGGGAGCGCGAGGTAGGAATCCGACGAGATCGTCGAGTCGAAGAAGGCGGTCTTCCCCTCGATGTCGTCCCCCGACGAGCGGTGGTTGACCGCGTAGTTGACGACCTGCCCCACGTTCGTGAAGTGGCTCCTGTACCTGAACCTGAAAGTCGAGTCGCTGTAGGCCGAGTTCGATACCGACAGCACGCGGCCGCCCACGTGGCCGGCGAGAATGAATTGCTTCGTCAACTGGCCGCCCGGCGCCAGGTCGGTAATCGTCCAGACCGCTCCCGTGTACCCGCGCGGGTAGAAGCTGTACAGGGGGCGCTTGTAGTCGTTGTAGGTCGCCGGGTAGCCCGCCGGTGAAGAGTAGGCCCACAGCCTGTCGCCGGTGAAGTCCTGGAACTCGGTGGAGTCGTCTCCCTTGAACTCCACGTCACCGGCCTGGCCGGCCGGGACCGCCAGGGCCTCGACGGCGGCCCTGGCCTTGAACGGGTTCCGGGACTCGTCGTAATAGTTATACGTGGCGGCGTTGGTGATGCCCTGCTCGGTCGCCGTCGCCAAGGGCTGGACGTTGCTGGTTGTGAAATCCTCCTTGTGCGGCCGGCCCAGGACGAAGCTCGCCGAGGCCGCGGTCGAACCCGTGTTGGTGACCTTCACGTCGACGTAGAAGAACGGCGCCTGGCTGACCTTCTCGTTCCCCGGGTAGAACGGCGCGGTGAACTTGACGTTCACCTTGAAGGGCAGCGACGAGGACGAGCAGTTGAACGACTGGGAGGTCATCGTCTGCGACTGTGTTATTTTCTCCCATACCGGGAACCTGTCGGTGAACGGGAGGCATCTCGTGGTAACCCCGTCGGAAAGCGCCAGGACCAGATCGTGAAGGTCTCCCGTCCCGTCGCCGAGGGGGGCGAACCGCGCCGATCGCTTCTGGGGGAGCAGGTTCAGGCTGGTCCGGGACCCGAACCGGCCGAGTATCGACTCGAACACGTCCTGCGAGCCGGAGCCGGTGAACCTCGTGGGAGTAGTCATGTTAATGCGGCTGTCGAATGCGTCTATCTCCACGGCGTTCGTGCCGCCCCGGTACACCCTTACCGTGCTGATCGTAGCGTAGTCCTTGCATCCCGACTCGTCCGAGCGCAACGTCAGGTTCAGGAGTCCCTTGGAGCTCGTCTTCGCGCTGAAGGTCTTCTGCAGCGCCCTGTTTTTCCCCCCGGCGGCAGAGTAGACGTCCAGCTTGGAGAGAACCTTGCCGCCCCTCAGGTAGACGTTGAAGACACGGCGGGACGCCGATGAGTGGTCGTGCTCGACGAAGCTGAGCTCCACGGAGTACGTGGTCGAAGCGGCCAGGTTCGCGATCGCGTAGGTAAAGTGCTTTCCCTCGCGCTGGCGCTGGAACTTGTACTGCTGCCTGGTTGAATTGTCGGTTCCCGAGATTTTCGTCGATGTGAAGATTGTTGGATAGGTGACGTCGCTGGAGGTGTTCTGCTGAAGCTCCACGATCGGCTGCCCCGGGCCGGCCGCCGCCGCCGTGCCGCCCGATAACAAGACGATCGCCGCCGCCGCGAGAACCACCAGGCCCGCTAGCACCATTGTTCCGGTCGACCTCGAATTCATGGCATTCAACACCTTAGCCCAATTCCCTCGTGAGCGCTACCCATGCAACCGAAAGCGGTTCGCCGTATCGACTTCGCCCCCCGCGGCCTCCGGACCTTTTGACGCCGCGCGGCGGGATCCGGCTCCATGCGGTTATGGTATTATTCGGGCGTCCACCGGCGAAAGGCGTACCAATGAACATCCTCTTCATCGTGAAGGAGTTTCCCCATAGCCACGTGATCGGCGGCCCGATCATCATCTACAACAGGATCAAGTACCTCTCGCGCTCCCACACGGTGTCCTGCATCGCTTTCGCGCCCCATCCCCCCACCGACGAGCAGGTTGAATCCCTCTCGAGGTACTGCAGGGAGCTCAGGCTCGTGGAGCCTCCGGCCGCGAGAAGCGCCCTGAGGCGCGCGCGGGACTGGCTGGCGGGCCCCGTGCCACCCTACTTCATGCTCAATTACTCGCCCCGCATGTACGCCGAGCTGGGGGAGATGGCCCGCTCTTTCTCCTATGACGCGATCATCTCCGAGTACTCCATGGTCGCCCAGTACCTGTATCGCAACCCGGACCTCTCGGGCATGAAGCGGGTCATGTCTGTGCACGAGTGTTACTACCTGGCGCGCAGGAAAGTGCTTTCCGT
>CAZAIS010000012.1:0-9141 GCA_964485255.1 uncultured Acidimicrobiales bacterium
CATGCCGGGAAATCCACTGTACCCGGTAAAGCGCATGGCCGAGTCGGCGTATTTATCCGTGGTACCAGGTGACCAGGGCAAGGCTGATGCTTATGCCGCGTGGACAAATCGAAGGTTGAACGATCTCGAGTACGTCGAAGAGCGGGGCATGGGCGAATGGTACTACGGGCTTGTTGAGGATGCGCGAGGCGGCATCGAGGACACATGTGAGCGTGGAAAGAGGTTGAGGGCGGGAGCTTCCGAGAAGGTGAACGATAGGGCTCGAGCGCTCACCCTCCGGCTGGAAGCCCTTCTCGGGAAGGCCCAGGGCCGGATGACGCCTTCAGAGAAGGCAAAGACCGAAAGCGGGATGGAGCGCTTGCGGCTCCGGCTACGCATGGGACAGGGCGCGCCCTCCGGCCCATCTCAGCAGAACGGTCAGCCCGGCAATCAAGACGACCGGCAGCAGAACGGTCAGCAAAATGGAGCGCCCAGCGAGCCGGGGACGCAACAACAGCAGAACCAGAACCAGCAACAGCAGCAAGAGCAACAGCAGCAAGAGCAACAGCAGCAAGAGCAACAGCAGCAAGAGCAAGAGCAACCGCAACAACCGCAACAACCGCAACAACAGCAGAACCAGCAGCAGGTCCCGCAAACGCATTCAATCGTCGTAGAAGGTGATAACATAACGAGGGAAAGGGAAGCCGATACGGGGAAATCCGGTTTTCCTAAATCACCGTAGGCGATCGATTACAGGTTGGGGGTCCGGAACCCGGTGGACGTTGAACGCGGCTACATAGGCGTGACCGACCCCGACTGGTACGAGTTTCTCGCGGCCCATCCCCGCGTCGACGAGGTCAATTTCTGGCAACCGCACGGCAACAGGACCTTCCGCGCCGTCAAGAAGGGAGAGCCCTTCTTCTTCAAGCTTCACGCTCCGCTCAGGCAAATCGCGGGCTTCGGCTTCTTTGAGAGGCATGAATCCCTTCCGGCGTGGCTTGCCTGGGAGTGCTTCCGTGAAATGAACGGCGCTCCAGATTATGAATCGATGGTGGAGAGGATTGCCCGCCTTCGGCGGGACGGGAGCTCGCCCACCGGTGATTTCACAATCGGCTGCGTCATGATCGCCGCACCGGTTTTCTTCAATCGAGATGAATGGGTCGCGCCACCGTCCGACTGGCCCAGGACCGGTGTCCAGCAGGGCAAAACCTATCGCCTGGACACAGGCGAAGGTCAGCGGGTGCTTAGCGAATGCCTGGAGCGGGCGGGCGCCGCGGACCGTTACTGGAACGTTGATCGCGTGGCGGAAGATGCCGCGCGGTATGGACGGCCGGTGTCGGTCAACCCGCGTCTCGGCCAGGGCCTTTTCAGCCTGGCGGTTCGCGACGCGTACCGCGGGGCATGCGCCGTAACGAGGGAGCACTCAGCACCCGTACTCGAAGCAGCGCACATCATCCCTTACGGTCGCGGGGGCGAGCATCGAATCGATAACGGCCTGCTGCTCCGGAGCGACCTGCACCGGCTCTACGATCGTGGGTACGTGACCGTGACGCCCGACTACCGGTTCCATGTCAGTGAAGGCCTCAGAGAGGACTTCAACAATGGACACAGTTATTACTCGTTCGACGGCACGACGATTGCGCTGCCCGACGAGAACAGCTCACGGCCTCGCCGCGAGCGCTTGGATTGGCATTCGCGGGAGGTTTACCGAGGCTGACGATTGACGCGGCTCCCCCCGGGCGAAAGGATACCCAGCCTTTTCCGCTACCTCGAGTGGAAGCTGTCGGAATGCAGACCAGTGTGCCGTTTCGCGCGCGCGTCAACAGCAATCACCTGTCTATTTGAGTTGCGCGTGACCCTCTCAGATTCTGTTCGCGAGCTCCTGAATCAGATTCGCGCGAGCCGCGAGCCCGCGTCTTCAGACCGAGCGCTGGTAGGTCTTAAACGCGCGGGTCGCGAAGAGGATGCAGACAACTGACAGCCCGGCGAGCAGCAGAAGCCTGATGCCGATGATCGCCCAGTTGGGGTCAGGGCTCACCGCCGCGCGCCCCGCCTCGACCGCCCAGTTGACCGGGTTGTAGCGTGAGATCGCGCGGATCCACCCGGGGACCAGGTTGGGCGACATGAACACGGTCGAGAGGAACATCAGCGGCAGCAGGATGAAGTTCACTGCGGCGGCTACCGTCTCCTGCTGCCTGGACATGAGCGCGATGCCGTTGGAGAAGGCCGAGAAGGGCAGCGCCAGCATGATCGAGCAGAAGAAGAGCAGGAGTATCCCCGGTACGCCGCCGCTGAAGTGGGCGCCCATGAGCAGCGCGAGCCCCACCAGGATGAGCGACTGGATGATGAGCGTCACGCCCATCTGGACCAGCCGGCCGGCGATGAGCGACACGCGCTTGACCGGAGTCTGAAGGAAACGGTCGATCACGCCCCGGCTCAAGTCATCTATCATGCTCATTCCGCTCCAAGCCGTAGCGAACAGCGCGTTGAGGACTATGATGCCGGGGGTCAGGAAGACCAGGTAGCTGGTCGTGGCGAAGCCCGGCAGCAAGGCGATCTTCTTGAACAACTGGGAGAACACCAGTAGGTAGAGGACGGGCTGGAAGAGCGTGAGCGCTATGTAAATGGGCTGGCGCATGAGGTTGCGAAGGTGCCGGCCGGCCATGTACCAGATGTCCCTGATGCCCGCGATCACCGCTTATCGCCCCCTTCCTTCTTCGGCCGCCCGGCCGCCGCCGCGGCCGCTTCCTCGCCGGCCTTGTCTACCTCGGCGAACCGGCGACCGGTATACAGGAGGTAGGCGTCGTCGAGCGAAGGGCGCGAGACCGTTACGGAGTCAACCTGTATGCCGGCGGCCTCCAGCTCCGAGAGCACCCTGGGAACGGCCCGGGCGCCGACGTCGGCCCTCGCCCTGAGCCTCCCGTCCGCGACCACCACCTCGCTGACGTCCTCGACGCCCGCCAGCGCCGCCGTCACCTTTTCAGGGTCGATGGAGCCTGAGAGTTCGGCGAACAGTGTGTCACCCTTGAGTTCGCCCTTGAGCCCGTCGGGCGTGCCGGTGGCAACGACCTTCCCGCTGTCGATAATCGACAGCAACTCGCCGTAGCGCTCCGCTTCCTCCAGGTAATGGGTGGTGAAGAGCATCGTCATGCCCTGCCCCTGGACGAGCCTGCCGATCTCATCCCAGAGGGCATGCCGGGCCTCGGGGTCCAGCCCCGTTGACGGCTCGTCCAGGAAGAGCACCTTCGGGCTGTGGACGAGCCCCAGGGCCACGTCCAGCCTCCTCGTCATGCCGCCGGAGAAACCCTTGACCAGCCTGTCCGCGTCTTTTGCCAGCCCGAACTGCTCGAGCAGCGCGGAAACGCGCGCCTTGAGCTCCGGTCCCTTGAGCCCGTACACGCGGCCCTGAAGGGTGAGGTTCTCGCGGGCGGTCGCGGTCAGGTCGGCGGTCGAGCGCTGGTCCACGACCCCTATCGTCTTGCGGACCCGGTCGGGGTCCGCTTTGACGTCTACGCCAGACACGACCGCCCTGCCGCCGTCGGCCGCGGTGAGCGTCGTCATTATCTTGATCGTGGTGGTCTTGCCGGAGCCGTTCGGTCCGACAAGCCCGTAGCACGTGCCGGCCGGAACATCGAGGTCGAGGCCGTCGAGGGCCACCACGCCGCCCCTGTATTCCTTCTTCAAGTCCCGCGCGACGATGGCCGATCCGCCGGGGTCCTCGCCTTTTGGTGCCATAAAGGCTCTCCTTCGTTCTCCTATAACAGCTTCACGTCGTCGAGCGTAGCCCCCGCGCTCTTGAGAAGCGCGCGGGTGATCTTGTCCATCTTGGCGCCGGTGAAGACGGCTTTCCTGGCGTCGATATGCCTGAAGGACACGTCCCGCAGGGTCGCGTTCCTGAATGTCGTGGTTCTCAGCGACACGTTATAGAAGGTGACCCCTTCGAGCGTCATGTCGTCGAAGGAAACCCCCCGCATGTCGGAGTGACTGAAAAACGTGCCTTCGAGAGTCGCGTTCAGAAGCGACACGCCTTTCATGTCGGAGGTCTTGAACCGGGCGTTGGTGAGCCTGGCGCCCTCGAGGGAGACATCCCGCAAGTCGCAGCCGATAAACACTGCGTCGGTGAGATCGGCGCCGGAGAACAAGGCGCCCTTGAGTGTGCTCGCCTGAAACCGCGCGCCGTCGAGCTCCGATCGATCGAAGGACGCTTGGGTGAGTTCGCTGCCGCGAAAAGACATCCCCGACAGGTCCGTATCGCTGAGGTCCGCCTCCTTCAAGGCAACGTTGGACAACCTGGAGAGGCGAGCCTTGTCGAGGCCGGCGGCATTGTCGATTCGGGTTGCTTTATCGATACCCCGAGCCTCATCGAGGCCGGCGCCCTTGCCGATACCGGCGGCTCTGTCTGCCGCCTTGCCCGGCCCCTGCTTCATCGCCTTCCCGCTCTCACCGTTCGACACCTGCTCCATTATCTCGGCGACGTCGCCGAACGAATCAACGGTCGCCCGGTAGGACTCGTCCTCGCTCTTGCCCTGTTCCCGCAAGGCCTCGTACCTGTCCAGCAGGTTGGCGAGCAGCTCCCCGGTGACGTCGGCCCGGGAGGGGAAGTCACCGTAAGGCGCGAAGACCTCGTCGAGAAAAAGCTTCAGTTTGTCTTCCATGATGCTCCTCCGCTATAGCAATTTATCCAGGATCCGCTTCGCGCGGTCCCAGTCCTGCTTGTTCTTCCGGTACAGCTCGCGGCCGCTTCGGGTAATGTGGTAGTAACGCCGCCTGCCGCCCTGTGTCTCGTCTCCCCAGTACGAGGTGATGTACCCGTTCTTCTCCAGGCGCTTTAAGCTTGAATACATGGTCGCCTCCTTCAGCTCGAGGAGGTGACCCGATCGCTCCAGCACGAGCCTTGTGATCCCGTAGCCGTACTGATCCCGGTCCGCCAGCAGCCTCAGGATGATGGTATCGATATGCCCTCGAAGGAGGTCCGATGACATCTCACTCTCGTTCATGGGTACATTGTGTATCAAAATACTATGTCTGTCAAGGTAATTCACTCGCGTGCGGATGTCAGTATTATTGGCGTCATATCGGACAATGAATGTCGCAAATTACGACATTGGCAGGCGGATATGAAATACCTCAAGAGGGATATCGCAGGTGCTGTTGACCACGCGTTGAGGCAGATGCCCGTTGTTGTCATCACCGGAATAAGGCAGTCTGGTAAGAGTACCCTGGTCCGGGAGGACGGCAGTTTCGAAGGAAGGGAGTACTTCACGCTGGACGACTTCGGCGTGCTGCGAACCATGAAGTAAAACCCCGACGCCTTGCTCGAGGGCCATGAGGCGTTGACCGTTGATGAGGCCCAGAGAGAACCCGACCTGTTCCTGGCAATCAAGAGATCGGTCGATAAGAGGCGGACCCCCGGGAGGTTCCTGCTGACCGGTTCGGCCAACCCCTCGTTACTGCGCGGCGTCTCCGAGAGCCTTGCCGGAAGGGCGGTCTATTTCAACCTGGAGCCGATGAACAGGACGGAGGTTCGCGGAGAGGCAGGCCGGCAACCGTTCCTGTTCGAGTTCCTGGAAAATCCATCACTACCGCGCAAGAGAAAAGCGAAACGAATCACCGATTCGGACGTAAGGCTTGGCGGAATGCCCCCCGTAGTGCTGGGAGAGGTGAGCGACCCCGCGGTCTGGTTCTCCGGTTTCGAACAGACTTATATCGAACGGGACTTGAGGGACGTGGCGGCGGTGGAGAACGTGATCGGGTTCCGGGACCTGATGAAGCTCTGCGCCCTTCGGACCTCCCAGGTATTGAACATCGCGGAACTGGGCAGGGACGCGAGACTCGAGGCCAAGACGGCGTCAAGGTATCTCGGCTGGATGGAGGCTACCTTTATCGTGACCAGGGTCCCCCCGTATCTACGCAACAGGGCAAGCAGGGTCAAGAAGTCTCCGAAGTTATTCGTGAACGATTCGGGGCTCGTCTGCCACCTGGCGGGTTTTGCGGACCTTTCGGACAGTCCCATTAGAGGAGCGCTCCTGGAAACCTACGTACGACAGAATCTCAACTCGATCCTCGGCACGCGCCTCCCGGCGGGGAAGTTGTTCTACTGGCGTACCCAGGGCGGCAAGGAGGTCGATTTCGTAGCGGAGCTAGGCCGAGACACGATCGCGATAGA
This sequence comes from uncultured Acidimicrobiales bacterium, assembly GCA_964485255.1. Taxonomy (GTDB): domain Bacteria; phylum Actinomycetota; class Geothermincolia; order Fen-727; family Anoxymicrobiaceae; genus CAZEJS01. The sequence goes on from CAZAIS010000012.1 coordinate 6,146, forward strand.
GGTGAAGGCCGGCGCCAACTGGTCGAGATCCGACAACTCCACGCCGCGGGAGTTCCTCTCCGTCACGCCCAATTGCAGGGCCGCGGTGATAGCCCACAACGGAGATGAAGCCCTGCAGATCGGCGAGAGGATGTGGGCGATTCCGCTCGGCCTTCTTCTGTCGTGACGGTGGTTCTTCCCCTTGCGAGGGTGGGATGACGATGCAACTCCCGCCAGGTGTGACATAAGGTATGACCTCCTCATAGAGGGACCTCGATCGCAGGGGTCGCCAACCCGATCGTTTTCAATTGTCACCCTCAATTGCTAACATGGGGTACCTGAATCGAACGGCAGACCGGGGACCATAGCGATGGGGGGGTCATGCCTCACAAGATTCGGATAGGCGATCCCGTCGGGCTCATCAATAACATATCAAGGCTGTACCAGAGCGTGACCCGCATACTCATGGAGTACGTTGACAACTCGCTCGACGACGCCGAGGAACTGTTCCGCGCCAGCGGCGAGCGCTACCCCGGCCCGATCTTTATACGTGTGCGAATCAACAAGAAGCAGAAGCAGGTCGCGGTCATGGACAACTGCCGAGGCATGAAAAGACGCGATCTGCTCCGCATCGTCACCGGCATAGCCGATTCAAACAAGAAGGCACAGCCCTGGACCCACGGCGAGTTCGGGTTCGGCGTCCATTCGTTTCGGGCGTGCTGCCGCGACATCGACATCCTGACGAAGAACGCCGGCGACCGCGCGTACCGGATATCGATCAACCGCGACAGGAACACGGTCCCCGACGAGGCCGTGCTCGAGTCCTTTCCCCAGCACGACACCGGTACGGTCGTCGTCTTGAAGAACTTCGACCCCGACTGGTGGAAGGAGGTCAGCGCGGAGGCGATTAGAGAAGAGATAGAAAAGCACTTCGATCGGCTCCTCGCGCGCGACAACCTCTTCGTGACGGTGGACACCGGCGCCGACCGGCTCTACTGCCGTCCGTTCGACTACAAGGCCGTCCCGGGAGAGGTCCTGGCAAGAAGCATCAACCACCTCGGGGGCAAGGCGCGAGACGGGTTGTTCCTCTACCGCCCCATCGAGATTTACCTCAAGGTCGCCGAGAGCCCCTTCCCGGGCAGGAACCCAGTGTTCTTCGACCAGGGCCGAAGGATCGACGAGATCCAGTCGATCAAGTCCTACAGGAACAAATCGAAGTACCGGACGGGTCTCTGGGGGCACCCGCACCTCATCGGGTACGTGGAGCTCGGCGGGGTGCTCAGGCCGGTGATATCGAGGGACGATTTCCAGCGCGGGGAGGCCAGGACCGAGTTCTACAAGGCCCTAGTAGAGATGGAGGACGAGATCCGCGGTCTCGTCAACAGGCGCGACAGGGACGCGGAGGCGGCGGGGCTCGGGACGCTCGAGGGGATGCTCTCGAAGATGATGGCGAAGCTCGCGCGCGAGGACGCCCTGTCCTTCCGCAAGAGCTTCCTTCCGGGGGGTGACACGCCGCTCGGGCCGGACCCGGACTCCGGCATGCTCCTGGCCGAGCCGGCGGACGCCACCTTCGAGGGGGAGGCCGAGGGAAAGGGCGCCGGAGAGCCGGGACAGCTCACGCCGGTGAGCGATGAAGGCGACGCTACGATGAGCGGCCGTCCACGCCGCAGGTCCGGGTTCGACCTCAGGTTCAGCCCGCTTCCGCTGGAACTGATCACGGACGAATCCACGGGTGAGCCGATGCGGTCCAGCTACGCCGACGGGACCATCGTTATCTACATGGAGCACCCCGACTTCAAGGAACGCGTAGAGCGCACGCGCTCGGGCCGGATAAAGCTGGGATCGCGCCTGGCGACCTACATCTCGTCGATCATCGCGACATACTACAAGGACAGCTTCTACGAGAAGTACAAGTTCCAGCCCGATGTGCGCCAGAAGCTCGACAGCAGGGTCGATATGTTCGATGACCACCTCGGCTTCACGTGCCGTTTCGAGGAGCTGCTCCAGCGGTTTGTCCGGACGGACGTCTGTTCGCTCGAGCCGATAGACGAGGAGGAAGATTTCCCCGAGTCGGAGTGGCTGTGAGCCCCGGACCGCCCCCCGGAATAGACATCGACCGCTTGACCCTGCTGCTCGCCCCCCCGAACAACGCGTACAGGATCGCCGTGAAAGCCCGGGCGCCCGCGCTTGAGATCCTCGAGATCATGTGGGACGCCGGCGACGTCATGGCGCGCGAGGGCGTGAGCAGGCCCGGTCCGGTCGCCTCGGCAATCTACGGTAGGCTCGGCGAGGCGCGGCGGAGCTACATCACGAGGGACTTCACGTTGAGCTGCTGGCGCGTGAGGAGGTTCTTCGATCGCAGGGAGGACATAAGAGGGCGGTTCCCGGGACTAAAGGGGCACAACCTCTTTAAGCTCGCCCTGCCCCTGCTCGACAACGAGAAGTACGCGCTCCACGGTAAAGACAGGGAGGACCTGATCGCGTTGCTATCGAGCGGCAGGCCTCCCGCCGAGATCCGCGGTGAGATAACCGCTCAAAAGCGCGCCAGGATCCCGAGGCGGGCGGCGGCGAAGAAGAACCCGGGGCTCGAGGCCGCCGTCCGCCAGGTCATCGCGCGGCACTCGGAGCTTGCCGAGATCAACGCCACGGGCAACCGCCGCCGGCTGCTGGCGCTCGGCAAGAGGCTCGGCGAGGAGAACCTGCTGTTGCTCTCGCGACTCTGCCTGTCGCTCTTCTCGGAGGAGTTCGCCGTCCCCCCCGGCCTCGATCCGGCGCGCGCCGATGACATCGCGGGTGTGTGGCGCCGGTTCTTCAAGGCGGTCGTCCCCGTGGTCACCGCGGGCCCCGCCTCCAGAAACCGACTACGCGGGAAGACCGGCAGAATCGTTTACATGGAGATGGCCGAGACTCTCGGAGCGGCCTACCGGGCCCGTTTCCCGGCATGACGCCCGTAGCGCGCGAGGCCGTTTGATTACGGACACCATGAGTTACAGCATCAAACGAACATGCGTCGGCGC
>CAZAIS010000012.1:9241-15650 GCA_964485255.1 uncultured Acidimicrobiales bacterium
GCCGTTTGATTACGGACACCATGAGTTACAGCATCAAACGAACATGCGTCGGCGCAGAGCTTGATCTGTGATAAGACTGCATAATCAACAGGAGCGCGCAGGCTCCGGCCCGGTCATTCGGGTTGACAGCGCCGAGGATGTGGCAAACCTGATCCGTCAACTCGACCCGAACGCCATCGTCAACTAGTCGATTGAGGCATCCGGAGAAGGGCCAACGAACCGGAACAAGAGGCGATCAGGTCAGCTCGAGTTGCAGATCGCTGGAGAAACCATACGAGATATATGCTTTTTCCTGTGTCTCCTTGTAGCCGGTTTCCTCATGGGAGAGCTCCACTATTTCTTTGCTGCTTGCGTTCTTGAAATGCTCTTTCACAAAGGTGATCGTGGTCAATTCATCGTCGTTGAATCGGGAAAGCTCAGGCTCTTGAACCGCCGTGAACTTCTCTCCGCCAACGTCGTCGCTGAAGATCACTTCTTCGATATCGATCGCGCCAAGCTCAAAGAGGAGATCGTAGAACAGGCCATAGTTCTCAGGGACAGGGCCGTACGAAAGCCGGACATATCTTATGCCGGTGATCGAAATGCCGTGCTTCTTGAAATGAGCAAAATCAGCGTAGAACAGGAGCTTGTTCAACTTGGTTTTGAAAACGCCATTTCCTCTACAGAGAAACAGGATCAGATCGAATAGCTTGCTCTGGTCGAAGGACTTGTTCCCGGTGAATTCATCAGAGGCCTGGTTCCCGAACCATCTCTGAAACATGTTGTCAGGTGAGCAAGCTTCCTTCTCTCGCTCGCGCAGTAACCCGGTCAATCCAGCCCTCCCGGTATACGCCCGAAACCCATTCCCGGCATTCGCAGTCACGATGAGCCGCAGGGCTTTTCCTGTCAGCATTACGACAACCTCCTCCGCGGGGCGTGCCAGGACGGGGCGAGCGCTAACAATATCGCTTGCACATATGGACCATTATGGCCACGACCGTCTAGAATTACTCGGCTTCTGCAACTGATGTAGGTATGGCGGAATCGCGTATGAACATTCAGAAGGACGAGATTGACGAACTGGTGACCCGAGCCTGGCGGGATCTCGAGGCGTTCGGCGAACTGTACACGTTGTTCCAGAGCAGGATCTACAGCTACGTCGCAAGGCGGATCCCGAACCGGACCGACGCCGAAGACGTCACCGGGCAGGTGTTCCTGAAAGTGCTGACGGGGATCAAGTCTTTCGACCCCCGTCCCGAGCGTGGTGAACCAGGCACTCGAGGGAGGACCGGAGTACGTGATATGCGCACGCGCCTCGCTCGTCGAGGACGCGGTGGCCGCCTACACGGCCGCACGGCAGCAGTACGCACCGAGTTCACGGCGCCGTGACTGCAGCCAGCAGAAGTGAAGTATCAAGCATTGGATGTCGGAAACAAGAGCAGAAGAAAGTGGAGGAATGACATGGGCAGGACTACGAACCGTTTGAGCAAATCACCGGCCGTTGCAGTGGGCGTGCTGTGCGCAGCGCTTCTACTGGCGCTCGCAATCATTCCGGGCTGCGGGAATGGTAACCAGCCCCCGGGTGAGGCTCCCACGAGCGGAGGCAGGTTCAGTCAGGCGATAGAGTTCGGGGATGGCACCAAACCGTCTCTCGCGGCAACCGCGGACGGATGGGTCGTCGAAGTGCACGAGGCTGGCAAGAGCAGTACCTACTGGAGTCGCGTCGGGCAGGTGAAGAACGGGGCCGTAGAATGGTTGGGTTCCCCGGCGGACAGCGGTGACGGCGTCCAGCCGTGTGTGGCCATGGCCGATGACGGCCTGGGCCTTGTGGTCCACCGCGCCGGCGGGACCGGAAAGTCATCCCTCTGGTACCAGGTGGTCAAGTTCGACAGGAACACGGGTGAGCTCTCCTGGGGCGCCGCGTACGAGTACGACTCGGGCGCCAATCCCAGGGTGGTGATGTTCAACGACGGCTGGATCGTCGAAACGCATGAATCGCACGTTGGCTCGGCGGCCTGGTACAAGATCGGCCAGTTGGTGGAAGTCGGTCCGCAGGCACTTGTTCGCGGAAGCACGCCCGTGAACTACAAGGTCGATTTCGGCCCCACCGCGAGCATAGACGGCTCGCGTTTCCTGGCTGCGTTCAAGGACAGCGACCAGTTCATTCAGCTCTTCACGGGCGGGTACCGCTTCGGCCGGATCGACAAGCAGAACAAGACCATTTCCTGGATGGGGCCCAGCAAGGAATCGACTCAAATAACCGGACAAGAGAACAAGGCACCCAGGGGCCGGCGCACTGGCAACCCCGAGCTCACCTCTTTCTCGGCATACACCTGGAAGGCTCCAAACGGCACGGATCGCCTGGGCTACATCGCCGATCAGGCGAGCGCAGGTTACAACTGGTACGGCGACGCCAACGTGGTTGATGGCATGGATGGTACGAAGAACCTGCAGTGTTCCACACCGGAGCTTCTCGTGGAGGGCGTGGAATACGCTTTCGTATTCACGAGCGGTTGCGGGATCGAGATGCACAAGACCAGAGCGGCGGACACTCTCTGGTACTCGACCTTCCAGGAGTAACAAGGGCGCCCGCCACCATTAGGGTCTTGTATGTCGGCAAGGAGCGTTACCTTATTGTGATAATCAGGGCAGGTATTATTTATGTCCAGAAGTGTTTCGTGCATCCCTGTTTCGAAGATTCATGGCCACCGGAACAATGTTCTTCGCGTCCGTGACTTTGCCTATCTGGAAGCAAGCCCTCCGAGCCGCCCGGCGGAAGCCCCGCGACGCTGGTGAGGAACCGTGGCTGTCCGGGGCGCGGGGCAAAGCCGCAACTCGGGCATTTGATGAGTTCTGCATGTCCGGCGGAGGAACGCTTTACACCGCGTTTTCTTGGTTTGTTTGAATTCGGCATCACATCCACCTTTCACGCGCATCAATGAACGACATAATGGAGAATACGAAGGCTTTCATTTCTACTCGCGATGAGTTCCTGAACGATCAGGCCGCGGAGAACGGTCTTCGGCATCTCGCGCGTGTCACCGCGACGATGTATCATAGCAATTCAAGCAATATCATTCCTCTCCACCGGCGCACCGGAGGTGCATGGATGGAGCGCTGCGTCGAAGGGATCCTCGAATGCCGGTTCGAGCCCGCTCCCGGCAAGCACTGTGTCAGGTGCGATTACTCCAGGCTCTGCGATACTGCCAACCCGAAAGGCCGCCCGGTCTTCCAGCGACACTCAGACTCCCAACCGGAGACAGCAGAATTCCCCACCGGGATAGGCACAGGCTGATCGGGCCTTCTCGTGACGGCGTGACATTGGCGGTCTATCTCGCCGGGCTATGTTGCGCCCGATGTCGCGGGTGGTGTGATATCAGTTGCAGTGCCGCTCAGTTGAAGCTCTTGAGCCAATTCATAGGAGATTTCTTCCTTTTCGGCGGTTTCCAAGTAAGCCTTTTCCTCATGTGACTTGTTCATGATCTGAGTCGCCGTGCAGTCCTTGAAGCAGTTCTTCACAGTGAACAGGGTCGAGAGTTCCTCTCTCGAGAAGATGGAAAGGTCGGGCTCGACCAAAGAACAGTAACGATACCCGCTTGCATCCTGAAACACTATCTCTTCAACGTCGAGCAAACGCTCTCTTACGAGTTCACCCAGATAGAAATCCCAATTCTCGGGTGCCGGCCCGAAGGGCAGCGCTCTATACTTGAGCCCGGTGATGCCGATTCGGTGGTTCTTAAAATGAAGAAAATCGCAGTAGAACAGCAATTTATTCAGCTTTGTCGTGAATACATTTTCATCGCTGCAAAACAGGAGAATGACATTGAAGAGTCTCTTGATGTCAAGATCCTTGAGTCCGCTGAATATGTCAGGGCGACCACCAAACCACCTGGCGAAAACGCTTGCCGGGGAGAATCTTTCCATGTCCTCTTTTTTCAATTCTTTCACCAGGCTTTCTTTTTTACTCCGTGCAATAGCCTGGGGGTTCTCTTCAATCAATCTTAGAAGATTTCTCGGATCGTCCTTGATGAGCCGCAACATGATGTCCTGAGCTTCACTTTGCAGTGCGCCGTTTTCGTACCTGCTCAATGTGGTTACGCCGCAGCCCAGGAGCTTGGCGAACTCCTCTTGAGTGAGATTATGTCGGGTACGCAGTTCTTTTATCTCTTCGCTGGACAGCATCTTGTGCCGGCGACGGTATTCCCTAAATGCGATCTCCATGAAATCAGAATCGCTTTCAGGGTCGACGATTTCCTCGTTGCACAGCGAGCATCTAACGAAATCCAGGCGAACGGGAATCGTGTCACCTCGGATCGCGATTTCTTCCTCCCGGCTCACGTCTTCGAGTTCGGTTGTCTTCTCACACAGCGGACAGTAGCCTTGCATATCTCTCCCCCTTCTTCCTATCCTTCTTTGAAGGGCAATCGCAACGGTTTCTCTGCCAAATGCCAGGACAGGCATATCGCGATCCCGACCGCCTCACCCGTGGCCAGCACTTTGTTGCCGATCTTCAGCTTCACGTACATATGATTCCCGTAAAGTTCATATCCAAAAATCCAAACGTCTCCCGGGCGCCCGTCTCTGTCCGGGAGTGGCCCTTCAGAGTAGTTTTCTACCGTCAACTGCAACAGCTCCAGGGTGACCGTTTCCCTGGTGAAACCGAAGAATTCCATAGCCCTTCTGTTATCAGGCCTTGGGATGAGCTCCAGCCTCGAACCCGACAGGATTTCTTGATACCCCGTGATAAAGCTTTCCGCTTCCTGACGGCTCGCCATACACTCTCCGGTTCTCCCTGACTGTATAGAGTATGACTTATCGATTGGTAGATAACAAGGCGAAACATGCTAATATGTAAGTTCTGAGAATGCTAGAATATAATCTGAATGGGATTCCCGAGCGTTCGGAGTGGCAGTACCGATCGTTTTCAATTGGTTGAAGGAACGCGGTGATGGCGGATTTCGAGGAACTCATCTTACGATTGCGGCATTTCAGTGAGCAGCGGGACTGGAGCCAGTTCCACGATCCGAAGAACCTGGCTGAAGCCATCTCCATTGAAGCCGGCGAGCTTCTGGAGCTTTTCCTCTGGAAGACCACGGATCAGTCAAGGGACCTCGATCCGGCGGAACTGAAAGAGCTTGAAGAAGAAGTGGCAGACATCCTCATCTTCCTGGCCTACCTTGCCGACACGTTCGAAATCAACCTCGTTGAAGCCGGGATGAAGAAGATCGAAATCAACGCGCTCAAGTACCCCGTCGAAAAAGCCAGGGGCTCGAGCAAGAAGTACTCGGAACTGGAGCCATGAGGCTTTACTCGGGGACGACCAGGCAATTCGTCGAGGACAACATCCAGAACCAGATCGCCGGCAAGCTCAGCAGGTCCTTCTTCAACCACTTCAGATACAACCCGCCCGACTCAGAGGTACGGTCCTGGCGCAATTCGCTCAGGGCGATGTCCATGATCGTTCAGGCCGGCGGCCTGATGGACCACGGGGTCATCCTCGAGTATCAGCTCCCGCTGAGCTCCCGACGCCTCGACTGCATGCTCTGCGGCCGTACTGAAGACAGGGAAGACAGTGCCGTCATAGTCGAGCTGAAGCAGTGGGAGAAATGCGACACCGCTGATGGAGAGAAGGTGCTGACCTGGTTGGGAGGGACGAACCGCGAGGTGCTGCATCCCTCCATCCAGGTAGGCGGGTATCAACAGTATCTTCTCGACACGCACACGGCCTTTTACGAGGGCGAAGCGCCCGTGCTTCTCAACGCGTGTTCCTACCTGCACAACTACAGCTTCGCGTGGGCCGATCCGCTCCTGGAGGACAAGTTCACGGAAGCGCTGAGCACTTGCCCGGTCTTCACAGAGGATGACGTCGACAACCTCGTTGGATTTCTGGCGGACAGGCTGGCGAAAGGCGAAGGCACCGATGTCCTGAACAGGATCGAGAACAGCAGGTACCGCCCCAGCAAGAAACTGATGGAGCATGTTGCCGATGTCATTCAGAACAAGCCCGAATACGTGCTCCTGGACGAGCAGATGGTCGTCTACGACAAGGTCCTGACGCTCGCTCGAAAGGGATTCCACACGAAGCAGAAGCACATGATCGTCGTCCGAGGCGGTCCGGGTACGGGGAAGAGCGTTATTGCCGTCAACCTCATGGCCGACCTGCTCCGCGACGGGTACAACGCCCACTACGCGACAGGCTCGCGAGCTTTCACCGAGACGATGCGGAAGGTGATCGGCAGGCGAGGGGCAGTCCAGTTCAAGTACTTCAACAGTTACGCGAGCGCCGAAGAGAATGAGGTCGATGTCCTGATCGCGGACGAGGCCCACAGGATAAGACACAAGAGCGCCGACAGGTTTACCCCGAAGGACCAGAGAAGCGACAAGGCCCAGATAGAAGAGCTCCTGAAGACGTCCAGGGTCGCCGTGTTTT
>CAZAIS010000013.1:0-15529 GCA_964485255.1 uncultured Acidimicrobiales bacterium
CCTCTACTTCGAGCGGTTTCTGTCCCCCGCGCGCGACGACCCGCCGGACATCGACCTGGACGTGAGCGCCTGCCGCCGCGACGAGGTCCTCGATTACATCTACAGGCGCTTCGGCGAGGACCGGGTCGCCATGATATGCACTTACGCCACGATGAAGGCGCGCATGGCGGTGCGCGATGTCGCCAGGGCGATGGGCCTCTCGCCGGAGGAGGTCGACGCTTTCAGCCGCAACATCCCGCACTGCCGCGCGAGCCAGATAGAGAGGGTGGCCGAGGGTATTCCTTCCTACCGGGGCCGCGTCCCGCTCGACCGCGAGCCGTACCGGGGCATCCTCGACGTGTGCGAGCGGCTCGACGGCTTCCCCCGGCACCTGTCGATCCACGTGGGAGGCGTCGTGATAGCCGACCGGCCGCTCACCGACCTCGTCCCGCTCGAGCGCGCCGCCAAGGGCTTCATCATAACCCAGTACGACATGGGTCCCGTCGAACGACTCGGGCTGATCAAGATGGACATACTGGGGCAGAAGGGCCTCTCGGTCATAGAGGACGCGTCCGCGTGGGCCGCCAGGAACCACGGCGCGCCAATCGATACCGACAACCTCCCGCGCGAGGACCCGGCCACGCTCCGCACGCTCGCCGAAGGACGGACCATCGGCGTCTTCCAGGTGGAGAGCCCGGCAATGCGCTCGCTTCTGCAGGCCATGAAGTGCCGCGACGTTCGCGACCTCACTCTCGCCATCGCACTCATACGCCCCGGCGCGTCCGGGAGCGGCATGAAGGAGCTCTTCCTGCTGCGGCGCGCCGGCCGCGAGCCGCTCGTGTACCTGCACCCGTCGCTCGAGCCCATCCTCTCTGAGTCGCTCGGCACCTTTGTCTACCAGGAGCAGGTAATGAGGGTCGCGGTGGCGCTCGCCGGTTTCAACCCGACCGACGCCGACGGGCTCCGGCGGGCCATGACCAAGGCCCGCTCCACCGCGCGGATGGAGGCGCTACGTGAACGTTTCATCTCCGGCGCTATTGGCAGCGGCATGGGCGAGGCGGCCGCGAGGGCCGTTTACGAGAGCCTGGCCAGGTTTTCCGGGTTCGGGTTCTGCAAAGCGCACGCCGCCACCTACGGCGAGTTCTCGTACCAGGCCGCCTACCTCAAGACGCACTTCCCCGCTGAATTCATGGCGGCCGTGCTCGTCAACGAGGCCGGCTTCTACCACCCATCCGTGTACATAGAGGAGGCGAAGCGCCTCGGCGTGCGCGTCGCGCTTCCCGACGTCAACGCCAGCGAGCCCGACTTCCACGTGAGACGGGGAGCGCTGTACTTCGGCCTCTCCAGGGTCAAGGGCGTCACCCGCCGCACCGTCGCATCCATCATGCTGGCCCGCGAGGAGTTCCCCTTCGTGTCACTGTCGGATTTCCTGTCGAGGGTCGAGACCACCGAGGAGGAGGTGGCCATTCTCGTCAAGTGCGGCGCCTTCGACGCGTTCGACAACACGCGTCCCGAGTTGCTCTGGAAGCTCGCGATGATGTGGCCCCAGGCACGCCGGGCCCGTTGTTCCCACCCCGGCGCCGATCGGGCCGGCCGCCCCCGGCCGGGCAAGCGTGACGGGCGCGGGCGGGACGGCGCGGACACCGCGCCCGGTAACCGCCCTGCGAGCCAGGGGGAAGACGCCCAGGAGACGCTGCCCCTTTCCCTGTCGAAGGTCTGCGCTCCCACGCCGCTGCCACGCCTTCCCGACTATACCCCGATGCAGAAGCTCCGCATGGAGCTCGAGTACCTGGAGGCCGGCGTGACATCGCACCCGCTCGAGATCCTGGTGCCGACGGAGGTGGACAGGGCGACCGTCAGGAGCGGCGATCTCGCGAACCACCTGGGTAAGGTTGTCAGCATGGTGGGCTGGCTCATAGCCCAGCGTCGCGCGATCACGAGGAAGCGCGAGTACATGCAGTTCCTCACCCTCGAGGACCTCGAGGGCACGTTCGAGGCCACCATCTTTCCCGGGGAGTTCGAGCGCCTGGGCGCCCTCGTGGGCGTGTCGCGCGTACTGAGGGTCACCGGGCGCGTGAGCGATCGGTCGGGAGGAATCTCTCTGATCGCCACCGACCTGGAGCCCCTTGCCGTCTGATAGTATTATCCGAGGAAGCAGCAACACGGATTCCCCGAGGATGCGGCGGGACTAGGAGGAGAAGATGAGGCGGTGCCCCCGATGCGGTTTTCCCCGCAGGTTCTCGAAGTTCCTGGAGTGGCACAGCGACGGGACGGTCATCGGCAGCGTCCGGCCGCGCATACCGCTCATGTTCCTCGAGGTTGAAGAGTGGGACACGATCTACGACGAGCTCGCCCTGACCATAGGTGCGCCCATCGAGCACATTGTGGTCGACGCCCAGAAGCACATAGGAATGGACCTCTACGACATGGTCAAAGGCCTCTACTGGAACATCAACGCCAAGCGCGTCCCCAACACCAGGCTGTTGCGGCCCCAGTGGCTCGGCCGACTTCTCATATGGGGCATGGGAAACGACCTCGCAGGACTCGGCGCCGGGCGCGGCAGGCTCGAGAGCTACCGGCCGGGCAGCCACCTTACGCTTCGCTTCTCGAATCCCTGCCTCCACCTCATGGTGGTCGGCAACTGCCAGGGGGTCTACGAGTCCATCGAGAAGATGCCGGGCTCCCGCGCCGGGTTCAAGTTCGACGGCGACGAGCTGGTTGTGTACCTCTCCCCGGCCGAGGAAAACCCGGTCTCCGCCGACCGCCTCTACCTCGAGGAAGCCGTCGGCGGCAGGGGTCCGCTCGTTTACGAGCGTTGCGAGAAGTGCAATGTCCCCGTGGACGCGTCGAGTAGGCTGTCATGGAACATCGAGCAGGGCGAGATAATCAATCCCGAGACGGGCAAGAGGGAAGACATGATGGCGGTCCAGTCGCTGAACGCGATCCTCCGCGAGCTCGAGCGCGAGCTCGGCGACGAGGTCATCAAGACCGTCTACCGGGCGCAGAAATGGTACTCGGCCGAGAGGCTCAAGGAGGACTCGCCCCGCCTGGACGATTCCGACGTCTTCTGGTCCGATTACCTCGAGCGGATGGCAATCCGCGGTCTCGGGCACCCGGAGAAGCTCGACATGTCCGCGGGCTCCGTTTCGGTGGAAATTCGTAACGCCTATAACCAGGACCTCTACGCGGCTAAAATCGCCGCGGGCCTGGAGTTGCTCACGGGGGGCACGGCACAAATCGAGTGGACTGTTCGACGGCGCGACCACGGGGTGTACAATATTTCAGTCGGCTGAACAGGAGGGCCAGTCCCGCGGCGCGTACGGACGGCGGCGCGGGTAGCGGGGGAACCGATGGATACCACCAGCATGATCGTGTACGAGGGGCTGCGGTTATTCCTAGGCCCGTTGTACTCCATGCACCTGAAAATCCGCAGTGAGGGCACCGGTAACATTCCCGATGACACCGGCGCGGTAATCGTGTCCAACCACCGGTCCTACGCCGATCCCATAGTGCTCGCCCTCAGCATCGACCGCTTCGTGAACTTCGCGGCGGGATCACACCTCTACCTGGTCCCGGGCGCCGGGCAAGTATTCAACCTAATAGGTTTTTTCAAGATGAATATTTACGGCGGCAACGAGGGCGATACCAGCCTCAACGAGGGGGCCCGCCTGTTGCGGAACGGCGAACTGGTGGGCATATTCCCGGAAGGCATCGAGTCATTCATGCACGTTTACAGCGCGAACAAGATCGCCGAGTTCAAGACCGGGTTCGCCAAGCTCGCCCTCGAGAGCCGGGTTCCCATAATCCCCGTCGCGCTTGCCGCGGATGAAGAGAGGCAGATGCTCCCCAAGTTGCCCGGGAAACTCGTGTCCGCGTTCGTGAAGCATCCTGACGCCAGGAAGGGCATCGATCTCATCACCTACCGGCACGTCACCTGCCGCGTGGGGAAGCCGATCGACTTGTCCCCTTTCTACGGCGAGGAAGAGACCAAGTACGTGATCGACGAGATCGCCGGAAAGGTACGCCGGATCGTCACCAAGCTCTATGACGGCGAGGACCTCGACCGCTACATGAGCGGCGACGAGACCTTCGACATCTCCAGTGACCGCGTGTGAGCGGGCGGCCCTCCCGTGCCCCCTTCCCGGAATCACTTCAATGGTGACATCGCACGCAGGCGTTTCACGATAGGCGGAAGCTGCTCAAGGACGTAATCGACTTGCTCCCGCGTGGTGCCGCGACCCAGGGAAAACCTGACGGACCCGTGTGCCTCAAGCGCGGGGACGCCGATCGCCAGCAGCACGTGGGACGGCTCCAGCGCTTCCGATGAACAGGCCGAGCCCGTGGAGGCGCAGATCCCCACGGCATCCAGGTGCAGGCAGATGGCCTCTCCTTCGATCAGGCTGAAGCCAATGTGTACGTTATTGGGCAGCCTTTGCTCGCGGTGGCCGTTGATCGTCGCGCCTTCGATGCTCTCGAGGAGCCCCAGGGCGAGCCTCTCCCGCAACGCGGTAATACGCTCTACCTTGGATTCCATCTCAACGGATGCCAGCCGGGCGGCCGCTCCCAGGCCGACGATGCCCGATATATTCTCAGTACCCGCCCTCATCCCACTTTCCTGATCCCCACCCTGAATGAACCTCTCGACCCTCGTCCCCTTTCTGATGTAAATAGCCCCCACACCCTTGGGTCCATATAGCTTGTGCCCGGAGATGGACAAGAGGTCTACTCCAAGCTCTTCCACGTTCACCGATACGTTGCCCACGGTCTGAACCGCGTCCGTGTGCAGGTAAACCTCCGCCTCGCGACACACTCCGGCGATCTCCCCCAGGGGTTGAATCGTGCCGATCTCGTTGTTAGCGTGCATAACCGATACCAGCGCGGTCTCGGCCCGGATGGCCTTCTTTATATCCGAGGGATCGACAAGCCCGTCCGAGTCCACTCGCGCGAAAGTCACCGCGCACCCCCGCTTCCGCAGGAACCCTGCGGTCTCGAACACCGCGTGGTGCTCAATGCCCGTGGTGACGACGTGTCTTTGCTCTCCCGGTTGCGCCTCGAGTACGCCCCTGAGCGCCATGTTGTCGGACTCGCTTCCGCCCGACGTGAACACGATCTCCTCGGGGGAGGCGCCTATGAGCGTGGCGACGTCACGGCGCGCGGCCTCGACCGCCGCCCGGGATTCCCGCCCCATCGCGTAAAGCGCCGACGGGTTGCCGTACTTCTCACTGAGATAGGGAGCCATCGCTTCCGCGACCTCCCCGGCCGGAGGCGTCGTTGCCGCGTGGTCCATGTACACTGTATCGATGTCCAACACCTCTTCATTCCCGGCACCGTAAAATAAGCGACCTCTGCGCTGTATTATAAGGGACGTCGACCCGGTGGCGTAGATCCATGAGGAGGTGCGGGTGCAAGCCGTCTTATGTGTTCCGGCTTTCGCGCCCGCGGAGTCGTCGCGGTTACCGACCTGCATTTGCCAGCTCTGCTTGCGGATAGCTTTGACACGTTTTGCTATAATATACGGGCTCCGCACAGGGAACACCAAATCTGTTGAGAGAAACGCCGGGTTCGGTTGTCAAGGAGGTAGATATGGAGGTTACGCTTAGCATCATCAAGGCCGACGTTGGCGGATGGGTAGGTCATTCCGACGTCCATCCCGCGCTTCGCGAGAAGGCCGTCGAGCACCTGGGCCGCGCCAAGAAGGACGGCCTCATCATCGATTTCTGCCAGGGCG
The DNA here is from genome assembly GCA_964485255.1 of uncultured Acidimicrobiales bacterium. Classification (GTDB taxonomy): domain Bacteria; phylum Actinomycetota; class Geothermincolia; order Fen-727; family Anoxymicrobiaceae; genus CAZEJS01. Next base: position 5,708 of record CAZAIS010000013.1, read on the forward strand.
AGGTCGGTGACGACATCGCCCTGATCATGACTCACAAGAAGGGCATAGAGAACGAAGAGATACACAAGTTCGCCTGGAACACTTTTACGGCCATGACCGAGGTGGCGAAGGAGTACGGGCAGTACGGCGCCGGCCAGGACCTGCTCGTCGATGCTTTCAGCGGTAACCTCAAGGGCATGGGGCCCGGATTCGCCGAGATGACCATAGAGGAGCGGCCATCCGAGCCGATCATAATCTTTCTCGCGGACAAGACCGAGCCCGGCGCCTGGAACATGCCCCTGTTCAAGATGTTCGCCGACCCGTTCAACACCATCGGCCTGGTCATCGACCCCAGCATGCACGATGGTTTCAGGTTCGAGGTGCTGGACCTCATAGGCGAGCGCAAGGTCATCTTCGATACGCCCGAAGAGGTCTACGACATGCTGGTCCTCATCGGTTCGCCTTCCCGGTACGTCATAAAGCACGTCTTCCGCAAGGGCAACGACGAGCCCGTCGCCGTCACCTCCACCCAGAGGCTTTTCCTCATGGCGGGCCGCTACGTGGGCAAGGACGACCCGGTGATGGCCGTCAGGTGCCAGAGCGGTCTTCCCGCCGTCGGTGAGGTACTCGAACCGTTCGCGTTCCCTCATGCGGTAGCCGGCTGGATGAGGGGTTCGCACCACGGCCCGCTCATGCCTGTGGGGATCGAAGACGATACTCCGACACGCTTCGACGGGCCGCCGCGCGTCGTGGCCCTTGGCTTCCAGTTGAAGGACGGGATGCTGGTCGGCCCGCGCGACATGTTCGCCGACAAGTCATTCGATAACTCCAGGCAGCAGGCGCTTGACGCGGCCGACTACCTGCGCCGCCACGGCCCCTTCGAGCCTCACAGGCTGCCGCTCGAGGAGATGGAGTACACGACGATGCCCTCCGTCATGAAGAAGCTCAAGGACCGCTTCGAGGCCGTCGAGTAAGGCTTTTACACGAGAAAAAAAGGGCGGCCGCACGGCCGCCCTTTTTCTTTCTGCCTCAGACTCCGGGCGCGCGACACGACTTCTCTCGCGCTAGAATCCGCGGAGCATGGCTTCCCACTCGTTGGTGAAGAGAAGCGAGGCGAATTTCTGGTACTGTGAGAACGTCGTGCTCTTTCCCAGCCTTACCAGGAACAGGTTCGCCGCGTCCATCGCCACGTTCGGCTCGTCGGTGGACATCTCCATGAAGCCGAACCTGCCCGCGAGCTCGATGAATAGCTCCCGGTACTCGAGCTTGGTCATGCCGGTTTCCTCGAGGTCCCAATGCCATGTGAACGCGGTCGTAAGAACGATCTTGTCGTCGTAAAACGGGTCGTCCCAGGCGGCGTGCATCATAGCCATAGACATCCCGGACTCGCGATAGTTCCTGCTGACCTCTATCGCGCCCAGCTCGAACATCCAGGGGTATCCTGGTTTCCCCCAGCGCTCCCCCTCCGACGGGTGGTGCACCCCTATGTACCCCACCAGCGTGTTATCAACGGTCGCTGCTATCACGTTGCCGCCTTCCGAGGCGGCGACATGCAGCAGCGCCTTCTTCTGACGCTCCGGGTTGTGCCTGCTGAACATGCATATCCCGTCGTCCACCGTGAGCGGCTCCAGCTTCTCCACCGGGCAGTAGTTCTCTATCAGCACCTCGCCGGTGGGGGTCTCCAGCCTCGCTGTATTCTTCCTGGGAGGGAAGGAGGGGGTATCGGGTGAACGTTCCCCGCCGGTTACCAGGGGTATCTTCTCGAAGCCGAAAAACGGCGGCTTCCCCTGGAGCCCACCGCGCTTCCCGGTGTCGCCGGGAGGCGGGGCCTCCCCACCCGCTCTCCTTTTTTCTTGTTTTCGCTTGTTCTCTTTACCCGGCATCGCTACCCGTCTTTCCACCGCGCCTCTTTGCCCGGCCTCGCGTAGAAGTATAATTGATTCCGGAAGAACAGGGCCAAGACGCGCGGATGACCCACCCGCGGGTCCGCCCGTCCTCAAAGGAGGCGCGGTGAAAATTCGCGATCGGATGACCACGGACGTCATCACTGTTCAGGTGGACGAGCCGATAAGGCGGGCCTGGGAACTCCTGGAGGCAAAGGGCCTTCGCCGGTTCCCCGTAATGGACTCCGGCCGGCTCGTAGGAATAATCACCGATCGTGATCTCCGGAACGCGACGGCGTCGTCTGTCGTGCTGACGGAGCGAAAATACCACGATTTCTTGCTCGACACGGTCAAGGTCGAATCCGTGATGACGCCCGAGCCCGGAACGGTCCCGCCGGACGCGGACCTCAGCGAGGCCGCGCGCATGATCCTCGAGATGAAGGTGGGCGGTCTGCCGGTGCTGGACGGCGAACGGCTGGTCGGGATCATAACCGAAACGGACCTCATAAAGACCCTCATCGACACCCTTGCCGGCCGCTGATCGTCCTGCTCCGCGAACGCAATGCCTTACCCGTCGCGCCGCACCCGTGGCCGCGGCGAGGCGCGCGTGGCACGGTTACCCCTTCCGCACGTGAAGCGAGCGTGCGCCAAGAGGGCACTCCTCCGGCGGGTTCGCCTCGATGGATTGGGGCGCCTGGAAATGGATTCCGTTGGATAGCACTGGAATTCACGCGGGTTTCTCTCGCGGGGCCGCTACGTGGGTTTCGAGGCGTGTGTCCCGGCCGCCCTCATAGCATCATGTCTACGTACCACACCCCGTTGATCCTCGACACGTCGTAGACCGGGCGGGCCTTGGGGTCCATCTTGGCGAAATCCTGGGTCTCCGTCTTCTGCTTTCCCAGGACTTTGGCCGTAACAGTTATCTTCCCGTCGGTCAACGTTACGGCGGCTTTGTTTTTGTCCTTGGAGTCGATTTGTGTCTTTGTCTTGATGCCCTCGAACTTGAGTTTCTGTCCCTCGAACTCTTGCTTCGCTATCTCGTCCTTGGCCTTGCTCAGCTTCTGCCCCGGCACGATGGCGCTCTTGTAAGCCTCCCAGTCGTGGGCCTCCCATGCGCCCAGCATCTTCTCGACCGCGCCCTCGGGCGTGTTGCTGTCACATCCCGCGGCGACGAGAACGGCGGGGAAAAGCAACACGAGCGCGATTATCGCGGCGATCGGCCTTTTTCCAGGTCTCTTGAGAGTTCTGGTGCCCATGAGAGACAGACCCCCTGTCACGATGTCGATCGAATCCGGACCCTTTCGATAGTATAGCAATAAAAGGACGGGCCCGATGAACGGGCCCGGCCGCTTCCGCTTCCAGTGTTCCAGAAGGCCCCGGGCGCCTACTGTTTCCTGGCGGACTGGTCCGCCGTCGCCAGCGGAATGTCGACGTACCATCGACCCTTGTACTTCCGAGTCGCGATCGTCGGTGTCACATCATACTCTTTCTTAATTTTTGCGATGGTGGTCCGCTCCGTCTTGCCGGTCGAAGGGTTCTTTCCCGAAATAAGGCCGGCCTGGAGCTCGACATCGGCCCTGTTCTTGTCCTTGCCCTTGTAGTCGGCCTTCAGCTTCAACCCCGTGTACTTGTAATCTGAATCCAGGAACTCCTTCTTCTGTTCCATAATGTCGGACTCCGTCATCCGGCGGACACGAGCCGGGAGCACAGAGTTGAGGTATGCGTTCCAGTCGTGTTTCTCTATAGACTTGTAGAAGTCCCGAACGGCCTTCTCGGGTGTCTGCGGGCCGCAACCCGCCGCCATCGTAAGTGAGGCAATCGACAATGCCAGTATCACCACCCAGACAGCTTTGATCGTTCTCCTCTTCAGACCCGGCTTGTCCAACGCGACACCTCCTGGTAGAAAGACCCTCCTCGAGCGGGTCGGTCGTAGCCAAACAGGCGGATTATATATTAACGCTCTTCTTATTTCATCCTGGGTGCGAATCCGCGGTTTCTCGGCGCTCGACGATACCGGGCATTTCCGGCCGCTTCAGCTTTTTCTTCACCCCACCCTACTCCGGTAGCGGTCCCGGCGGCGGGGGTGGAGGAGGGGTGGCCTGCGGGGCCTGCGCCGGGGGTGGGACCGCCGGGGGTGGCGTTTGCACCTGCGCGCCGGGGGGTTGAGGCTGGTATCCCGGCCCGGCCTGCCCTCCCGCTCCGGGTTCCCGCCCGGGCTCATACTGCGGCGGCTGTACTGTTGACGGAGCAGCTTGCGGAGTCTGAGGCGCCGCTGGGTAAGGGGCCTGCGTCGGAGGCGGCGGTGCCGCCGGTGGCGGGGGGGCCTGCGCGCCTTGGGGCGGAGGCGGGTATCCTCCCGGGGGCGCGGGCGCCGCGGGGGGCGGGGCGTATCCCCCGGGAGCCTGGGGAGCCTGGGGGTGAGTCCTGGTGGCCTGGACCGCCGCTTCCGCCTCCGCGATCCGGCGGTCGAGGTCAGCGATCTCCTGGCACGCTGGCGCAAGCTCCTGGTGCGCCAGCTGCCCACTCAAATAGAGGTTGTAGACCTGCTCGCCGAGAACGGAGAGCTTGTGCGTCTTCTCACGCTTGAGCTGTACGTCCTGCGCCTTGGCCTTGGTCTGCTCGGTCGCGCTGCTGATCGTGTCCTGTATTTTGTCGAAGAATCCCAAGTTGCACCTCCAGGTACCTCGAATCCCTCACGTTGAATCATAACAGCCCCGTGCGCTCCCGAAAACACCTTGTCGCAGGTGCGACGCGCGGCCCTTCCGAACGACGGGGGTAGAGCGCCCGGGGGGAAGCCGGTCAACCGGTGGGGTCGAGGTCCAAGGACCGGTATTGCGCCGCGAGCCCGACGTAAAGGTCCTTTCCCGCCGCGAATGCCGCCCTCGTGCTCTCCGACAACTCCTTGATCGGTTTCGCGGGAACACCACCTGCGAGCCAGCCCGGCTCTACCTCGGTCTTCGGTGTCACGCACGAGCCCGCGGAAACGGCTGCGCACTCTCCTATCACGGCCCCGTCGAGAACGGTCGAGTTGATACCCACGAGCGCCCCGTCCTTCACGGTGCACCCGTGCAGGACCGCGGCGTGCCCAACCGTTACGTCCGCGCCGACGTCCGTTCCCCCCGCCACGGTACAGTGTATGACGCAGTTGTCCTGGACGCTGGACCGTTCGCCCACCCTGATGGAGTTCCAGTCCGCCCTCAGGACGGCTCCCCACCATACGCTGGCCTCGCTCTCCACGGTAACGTCACCGATCAGGACGGCGGTCGGCGCGACGAAAGCGTCGGGGGCGACGGACGGTCTCTTGCCGTTGATCTCGATAAGCATTGCCACCTCCATGGATACCGGACGTTTGACTTTCCGCGTTGGCTACTGCCCGTAAAGTCTATAGAATAATGATGAAACAGAGAAACCAAGGAGCTGTTCTTTGATGAGCCACGGGAGAGCCCGCTCGAGGCGTTCCCACAAAGTAAGCCGGCACACCCTGGAGCCTTCAACTTCCTCGCTGACCACACTGCGGGAGTTTCTGAAAGCCACGCTCAAGTCCTGTCCGGCGGTCGAACCCTACATGGAGGACATCATCTCCGCCACGCACGAGGCCGCGAAGAACGCGGTCGTTCACAACCCCGACAGTACCGGCCCTGTCAGTGTGGTCTGCACGATCCGCGAGGACGCGGTCGTTGTCGAGGTCTCCGACAGGGGAAAGGGCTACGAGCCCATCGCCGGGGCGCCCGCTCAACCGGACCCTGAGTCCCTGGCGGGCAGGGGAATGTTCCTCATGTACAGCCTGATGGACACCGTAGAGACCAGAAGTGATTCCCGGGGGACCCGCGTCAGGATGGAGAAGCGGCTTCAGCCCGCCCTGTCCTAGCGGCTCCTGCGCCCGGGCGGCTAAGGCTGCATGACCTCTTCGGCCGGCTTGCCTTCAACGGTGATCGACACGGCCTTGATCGCCGGGTCGTTGCCGGTAACCGTTTTCTCCACCTGGCTCTCGATCGCGAGGACCATGGCCGATCCTCCCCCGAAGCCCAGCATCTCACCTGAAAAGTCCGCGGTGGCGCGCTCGCCGTCGACCGCGTATCCGAGTAGCCTGGTCCCCGCCGGGATGGCGGTCGTCAACCCCCGGGCCTTCTCCTCGTCGGTCGGCCCCAGGAGCAGCAGCTCGAGCGCGCAGGGGACGGTCTTCTCCACCGCGGGGCGATCGACAGATGTGGCCGTTTCGCCTTTCATGAAGAACACGCTCACTGTGCCGCCGGCGGGCGCCGTCGAAGGTTTAATGCCCGCGGACGTCTTTGGGGCCGTGCCGGACGTACCCGCCGTGTCACCGCACCCGGCGGCGATCGGCATCATCAGCACGAGGGCCACGATAGACAGAACTGACAGTCGCTTCCCCATAACTCCTCCTCACGGAACGCGCGCCCATTCCCCCGTCCAATGATACCAAACACTCAACCTGCCCGAGCGTACCGGGGGCGCCCTTCTCCGCACCATGAGCGCTCAGACGAGTGGAACTCCCTGTTTGGCATATAATACCCTCATGATGAAAATCGGGGTGCCGCGGGCGCTTTCCTACTACAGATACTTCCCGCTCTGGAAGACCATGCTGGACTTGCTCGGGGCCGAGGTCGTTCTCTCGCGTCCAACGGGCAAGGACCTCTTGGAGGACGGTGTGCGCCACTGCGTGGACGACATATGCGTCCCGGTCAAGCTCTACTACGGCCACGTCCTGGACCTCGCGGGCAGGTGCGACAGGCTCTTCGTGTCCAGGCTCGTCTCCGTCGAGAAGGCGAAAAGCGACACGTATACCTGCCCGAAGCTCATCGGCCTGCCCGACATGATAAAGAGCTCGCTACCGGGTACGGCGCCGATGATCGAGTTCACCGTGGATGTGCAGAAGCGCTCGCTGCAATCCAGCCTGAGGCGGTTGGGGGCCGACCTCGGCGCCCGGGCGGCGCTTGTCCGGAACGCGGCGGGGCGGGCGCTCGAGGTCCAGAACCGTTACGAAGCCCTGCTGCTCGGCGGCTTCTCCCCCGGGGAGGCCATGAAGCTCGCCATGCGCAACGGCGAGCGCGGCGGCACTCGGCGCGGCTCTACGGTTCAGGGACGGAATAACGGCCTGATCAACATCGCGCTCGTTGGTCACGAGTACCTTGTCCACGACTACTACATCAGTCATAACCTGCCAGCCAAGCTAAGGCGCCTCGGCGCGAACGTCTTCTACTCATCGGAAGTTCACCCCGACGTCCTCGATCGTGAACTGGCCCTCTATCCGGGAATCTCCTGGAGCTACGAGAAGGAACTCCTCGGGGCTACCTCCTACTTCCTGCGGAGGCCCGACATCGACGGGGTCATGCTCGTCGAAGGTTTCGCGTGCGGCCCGGACTCGATTATCGGGGAGATAATCACCAGGGAGGTCGTGCGGGAGGGCGGCCCTCCGCTAACGACACTGGTGCTGGACGAGCACACCGGCGAAGCCGGTGTCGCCACGAGGGTCGAGGCTTTCGTGGACCTCATAGTGCGCGCCTCCCGGCAGGAACGATGAGAGTCAGCACGCCTCACATGGGAAATGCCTACATACCGCTTTCGGCCCTGCTCTCCAATCTGGGCGCCGAGGTGATCGTACCGCCACGCCCGACGCGCAGGTCCATAGACATGGGTGCTCTCCACGCTCCCGAATTCGTCTGCCTGCCTTTCAAGATCAACCTCGGTGACAGCCTGCGCGCGCTCGAGCTGGGCGCCGATACGCTCGCGATGGTCAGCGGGACGTGGGCCTGCAGGTTCGGCTACTACGGCCGGGTGCAGCACCGGATACTGAGAGATATCGGCTACGAGTTCGACAGCATCCTGCTGGGGCGCGACGGAATTCTTCCCGTCTACAAAAAGTTCTCCGAGACCGCCCGTGGGAGCCTCCCGCGAGCGTGGGTTCACGCCTTCCGTGCTTTCAGGCGGAAGGCCCTCGCGGTCGACGCGCTGGAGAAAGCGTCCAGGCTCATCAGGCCCTACGAGCGTGACAGGGGTTCCTCCTCGATCGCGCTGGCCGGAGGGCTCGAGCTCGTACACGATGCCTTCACCCTCAAGGAAATCAACGCCGCGAGCGATGAAGCCATGGCCCTGATGCGTGACGTGGAAGTGGAGGAGAACGATCGACCCCTTCTGCATATCGCCGTCGTCGGAGAGATCTACACCGTTCTCGAGCCGGCACTGAACTTCGATATCGACCGCAAACTGGGCGAGATGGGCATCATGTCGCACCCGGTGATGAGCGTTTACAAGTGGCTCTTCCGGCCGCTCAAGACGGACCCGCGGATAACCGTGGAAGAACGCCTTGCCAGGAAGACCGCCAGGCCTTACGTCGCCTACGTGCTGGGTGGCGAGGAGCACCAGACGATCTCCGGAACGATCCGCGCCGCGCGCAACGGGCACGACGGGGTAATCCACCTCTACCCGTTCACCTGCATGCCCGAGAACATATGCCGGACGATACTGCCCAGGGTCGAAGAAGAATACGAAATACCGGTCATGAACCTTTGCCTCGACGAACACGCTTCTCCAACGGGTATCGCCACCAGGATCGAGGCCTTCGTGGATTTGTTGAAACAGAGAAGGTCCAGGGGAGCCTAGCGACCCCGGACGGAGAAGCGATTGCCAAAACCCTGTCGCACGATTATTCTTCTTGCTGGCCGGCAGCGGCCGCAGCATGAGTACAACCTACTTCATGTTCTGACCGGTTCGTGTAGAATGTCAACCTGAACGGACCTACCGTAGGAGGTATGTACATGAAACCTGCACTGGTAACAGGCGCATGCGGATTCTCGGGCAGCCACATGGTGAAGATACTCGCCGATGCGGGCGTGCCCGTGCGCGGTACCGATCTAAAGAAGGCGTTCGACAGCGAAAAGGTGCGCCAGGTCGCCGCGAATATAGGTCTCGACTGGAGCGCGCCGGGCATCGAGTTCATGGAGTCCGACCTGTCGGACAAGGAATCGCTGAAGAGGGTTCTCAACGGGGTAGGGACCGTGTATCACACGGCCAGCCTGTACGACTACTCGGCGCCGATGTCCGCCCTCGTCAAGGTCAACATAGAGGGTCAGACGAACCTGTGCGAGGCCATGGTCGAAGAAGGTGTGGACCGCGTGATTCACTGGTCCACGGCCGGCGTATACGGCCACCCGTATATGCCCCACAGTTCCCTGAACCCGTTCAAGTCGCTCTTCGAGTTGCTGTGGGGTCACGGTGTCCGACCGTGGCTCGAGGACAAGGAGTACCACCGCCCGCTCAAACACCCCGCCAACCAGCCGTTCACCGAGGAGGGCAGCACTCCCTTGAACACGCCCGGCCCCGAGCCGCGCGGCAGCTTCCTTGTGAACGACTACTCGATCACAAAGTGGAAGCAGGAGCAGATCGTCCAGCGATTCGGGCAAGAGCACGGGCTGAAGTGGACAGTGATCCGTCCCGCTCCCCTCTACGGCCCCGGAAGCGACTACGGAATCGGCGGTATCGTGGTAGCGATATCCGAGGGCCTGATTCCGGCGCTGCCCCTGGACCTCAGGAATTATCTCATGGTGAATTGCCACGTGCGCGATATCGGTAGGGCCGCCTTCTTCCTCGCGCAGCGCGACGACACGTTTTTCGAAGACTACAACGTCTCCGACCCGACCGTCATAAGCCAGCTCGATTTCCTCAAGATCAGCATGCTGCTCGTCGGCCGCAAGGTCCACCTGGTCCCGTTCCTGCGAATGCCCTGGCTGTTGCCGCTCGGCATCTGGTCCGCCCGTTACCTGCGCTGGCTCGAGAACCGGCACCCCCGTTACAGGCGTATCAGGATCTGGGAGGAATCGAGCGCCCGCTACCTTTCATCCAGTTACTGGATCAGCAGCCTCAAGCTGCAGAACCTCGGCTTCGTCTGGGAGTTCCCAGACTTCAAGCTCGGGCTTCGCGACATGGTGGAGTGGTTCATCAAGGT
>CAZAIS010000014.1:0-14894 GCA_964485255.1 uncultured Acidimicrobiales bacterium
AAACGGCCTAGCCGGGCGCGCGCAGGGCCTCATAGCTCAGTTGGATAGCGCAACGGTTTCGTAAACCGTAGGTCGCCGGTTCGAGTCCGGCCGAGGCCTCCAGAGAAGAATCCCTTTTTCATGCGGATTTCATTCTTTTGCCCGCCTGCTTTTGAGCACCGTCTTGTACTCACCCGCGAGCAGGCGGTCGGCGATGGACGGAGACATGGAGAGAACCCCAACGATGTTCCGGTCGATGTGACCGTAACGTACATGACACCTTCGGGCGACGGGAAGGGCGGTTCGACGATACGCTCGCGGCCGACTCGCGCGGGAGCTACAGCATGGGCGTGAACCTCGCCACCTCTCGCGGCGCGGTTTCCGTGGTCGGCAAGATTTCACTATTGACTCAGCGTATACACTCAGTGTATAGTCCGAAATCGATGTGCCGGCGAAGGTCCGAAAGGAGCCGCCCCATGCCGGCAGGCCGGGATGGATGAGGAGGTTTCAACTCAAGCTATGGTAGAGAATGAGAGCGTGGGGAACAAAAAGATTGAGTCCTCGTTGGGCAGCGAGATCAACGGCGAGACGGCCAGGCAGGATGTGTCCGCAACGAGCGACAGAAGATGTGGGACCGCCATCCGGTGGGTGGGAATCATGCTCCTGGCGGCCGGCTTGGTGGGAATGCTGTACGGGCCGTACGAGATATACTGCTTTTACCTTTTCTCGCCGGGTGGGCGTTTCCACTACGCCGGTTTCGGCGTCGGCTCGTTCTGGTTTGCATGCCTCGTAGCCCAGAACATCATCTATTACGTGGTGGCCGCCGTTTTGATACCGATCGGCGTCGGCTTCATCGAGCTGCGAGTATGGTCAAGGCAAATAGCCCTGACCGTCCTGTATTCGTGGCTCGCGCTGGGGTCCGCGGTTTTCTGCTGTTACGCGTTTTCATTCGGCGCGCTCGCCGCATACTACGGCGTGTCGAGTATTCTCGCGGCCGGCGCCGCAATCCTGGTTCTCGCGATCGCGTTGCCGGTCTTCCTGGTGAGGGCTCTTGACGGCGCGCGGCTGACCTCGGTGCTCTGCCGGGGCGAGAGCCCCCGGTTCCTCGACCGGATCCCGCGGCCCGTGCAGGTCACGGTGGTCATCAACGCGGCGTTCGTGGTCTTCCTGCACGTCGAGATCTTCTTCAAAGGGATATTCCCGGTGTTCGGACGTTTCATCTTTCTCAGAAACGGGATAATTGTAATCAGTGCCGCCATTCTCGTCCTTTCGGTCCTGACGTACGGGTATGCCCTCGGAAGGAGATGGGGGTTCTGGGGGTTGCTCTCGTTGTATGCCGTGTTGACGGCCTCCTTCATCGCGACATTCTCCAGGTACTCCGCCGCCGGGATCCTGGGACTGCTCGAGTACACCTCGTACGAACTCCGAGAGGCGAGGCCGGTTATTTCCCTGGCCAGGAATATAAACTTCGGGGCGCTCGCCGCTTCACTTCTCCTGGTCGCGCTGGCGGTATTGCTGCTCGGCCGGATTGTCGCGCCACGCCCGCCGCGACCCGTCACGAACACGATTCCCGGCATCAGTCTGCAGAAGATGGGTAGACAAATAACGACGATTGCGAGCCCCTGTTCGGACAATGGGACGTTACGTGCAGGAACAAGAGAGGGTGGTTGCCCGCATGAGTGTTAAATACGCATTGCTCGGGTTGCTGGAGAGAGAGCCGAGCCACGGGTACCAGTTGAAGCAGAGCTACGACAAGTTGTTCGGTCGGGAAAAGCCCCTCCAGTACGGCCAGATCTATTCGACGCTGGGGCGTCTCGCGCGTGACGGCCTGATCGAGGCGGGCGGGTTCGAACGCGGGAGCGGCCCGGACAGGAAGCGCTACGAGATAACGCTTGAGGGAGCTTCAGACCTGGACAAGTGGATCATTGCTCCGGAGCCGCCGGCGCCACACCTGCAGACCGTTTTCTTCATCAAGGTCGTGCTGGCGCTGATGCTGAATCGCAACGCCGACGAATTCCTGGACGCGCAGAGAGCGTCGCATCTGGCCAGAATGCGTGAGATAACAAGGCTCAGGCGTGAAGGCGGGCTGGCCGAATCCCTGCTCGCGGACTACTCGATATTCCACCTCGAGGCGGACCTTCGCTGGATAGACCTTACAGCGGCACGCCTCGATGCGCTCGCGAAAGAGGTACACAAATGACTTCCATGATTTCCCCGGCTGGAGGCCGCAACGGTGCGATACTGGAGGCCATGGGCCTCCACAAGTCCTTTGGGGCGACCCCTGCCCTGCGTGGGGCCGACCTGGTCGTAGAACGCGGCGAGATCCTTGCCGTCATGGGCCCAAGCGGCTCGGGAAAGTCGACTCTCCTGCATTGTCTCGCGGGGATACTGGTCCCGGAGGAGGGGGAGGTCCGGTTCGACGGCCGCAGGCTGGATATCCTGCCGGAGAAGGAACGCAGCGAGTTGCGAAGGGATACATTCGGCTTCGTTTTCCAGTTCGGTCAACTGGTACCGGAGCTCACCTCGGAGGAGAACGTAGCGCTGCCTCTCCTGCTCGAGGGGCGCAAGAGGGCGGCGGCGCTGAACGAGGCCCGGCCGTGGTTCGAGCGCATGGGCTTGAAGGGCCTGGAGAGCAGACGCTCCGGCGAGCTCTCCGGTGGGGAAGCCCAGCGTGTTGCGCTGGCGCGTGGGCTTGTATCCGGTCCTCGCGTCCTGTTCGCCGACGAGCCGACGGGCTCGCTCGACTCCTTCACCGGGGAACGGGTCATGGACCTGCTTACGGCGACGGCGCGGGAAAATGAAACGACGGTGATTCTCGTCACGCACGAGGCAAGGGTCGCGGCGTACGCCGACCGGGAGGTGATAGTCCGCGACGGGCAGGTCAGGACGCTGGTGGCCCCGGGGGTGTCGCAATGATAAGGCTCGGTTTGAGCCTGGCTTTCAGGGGTGGCAGGGAATCCGCTGTCAGGCTCGTGCTGGTGGCCTTCGGCGTGGCCCTGGGAGTGTGCATGCTCGCGTTCGCCCTCGCGGGCTTCAACGGCTTGCACGCTCAGGACGCGAGGTGGAGCTGGCTGGCGACGGGCGCGAAGAACCGCCGGCCGAGCGTAGAGACTTCCTCATCCAACCCGCTGTACTGGAACCACTCGCAGGACCGCTTTGTAGACAGGGAGATAGAGCGGGTCGACGTGGCAGGTACCGGTGCCCGCTCTCCGGTCCCGCCGGGCATCTCGAGGCTACCTTCAAAGGGAGAGATGTACGTGTCGCCGGCGCTGGCGAGACTGCTCGGCCGAACCCAGCCCTCGCAGCTCAAAGACAGGTTTCCGGCGCGTGTCGCGGGAACGATCGGCGATGAAGGCCTCACCTCCCCCGACTCCTTGATCGCGATTGTAGGGCGAGATGCCCGGGATCTGGCCCGGACGCCGGGGACCGAGCTCGTCGACAGCATCGAGACCGCCTCGCGCCGGCGCGGGTACACCTCCTTCTTCCGCGTTATTCTCGGGATAGGGGCCATTGGGCTTCTGTTCCCGGTCCTCGTCTTCATCGGTACGACCACGCGACTCTCCGCGGCCCGGCGGGAGCAGCGCTTCGCAGCCATGAGGCTCGTGGGTGCGACGCCGCGCCAGGTCAACATGATCGCGGCGACCGAGGCAGCGGTGGCGGCCCTCGCTGGAACGACAATAGGGTTTGCCATGTTCTGGGCGCTGAGACCCCTGGTGGCGAAATTCCCGTTCACGGGCGAGCCGTTCTTTGCGGCGGACCTCTCGCTCGGACCGATTGGAATCGTTGGGATACTCTTCGGCGTCCCGCTCTGCGCGGCCGCCGCAGCCTTCGTGTCCCTGCGCAAGGTGCGCGTCTCGCCGCTCGGGGTGAGCAGGGCCGTGTCGCAGCGCCCTCCTCGAGCGTTCCGGCTCATCCCCCTGGCTCTCGGCCTTGGCTGCCTCGCGCTCCTGAAATTCGCCCCGGCCGGGGACACCGCAGGGACGGTAATGCTCCTTTGTGGGTTTGCCCTGAGCATGGTCGGCCTCGTCATCGCGGGACCTTGGCTCACGCTCACCGGCACGAGGCTGCTGGCGAGCCGTGCCGGGCGCGCGACCACGTTGATAGCGAGCCGGCGCCTGGCGGACGATCCGAAGCGGGCTTTCAGATCCATAAGCGGACTCATAATAGCGGTATTCGCGGTGAGTGTTTTTACCGGTGTGGTCGTGACTGTCGTCACCAAGAGCGGGATGAAAAGGGACGTCCGCTTCCCGCGCCGTACGATAGTGTGCACATTCAACTCACAGACCGTGCCCGGTCTGCCTCCCGGCCGGAACGCCTCGCTGATCCGGGAGGTGGAGGCAATCCCCGGCACGAAGCTCCTTGTGCCCTATTACACCGCTCCCGAGGGTCTGCTCGAACAGAACGGCTTCAAGACCGCCCGGGGTGAGCGGTCTTACGAGGTCAAGGGCCTTTTCAACTGCGCGGACGTGAAAAAGCTGCCCGCGCTGGGTGAGTGCCCCCCATCCGCAAGAGTCGTCGCGATTCCGGTGGAGCCCGCCATAAGCGGCATGTCGTTCGGGCAGGAGAAGCCGGAAGCCGTGAGCGTTGCCCCCGAGTCGCTTGCCTCCCTGTCGCTTCAAGGGTTTATCATCACCACGGACGGGACTCCCGGAACGGTCGAGCGCGTACGCACGGCCGTCCAGGTCGCCCTGCCGCATTCCGTTAACAAAACGAGGACCGCGGGAGAGTTGACCGCCGAGAACCTTCGCTCCATAAGCCTGATGCAGAAGATGGCCTTCCTGGGGATCATGGTGAGCCTCCTCATTGCCGGCTGCAGCCTTGCGGTGTCGGTGGCGGGCGGCCTGATCGAGCGCAAGCGACCGTTCAGTCTTCTGAGGGTGTCGGGCATGCCCATGAAGTCGCTTCAACGGGTAGTGATGCTGGAGGCCGCGGTGCCGCTCACTGTTGTTACGGTTATCTCCGCCGCGCTGGGGTTCCTAGCCGCGGACCTGGTCATGAGGGCTCTGCTGCGAGCGGGGTCCGCCACCTCGACCTCAACCATGAGCGGAGGCATTTGCGCGCCGGGCATCGCCTACTACGCGGTGATCGTCGCGGGACTGGCAGTCGCGCTTCTGCTGGTGATATCGACGCTGCCGCTTCTCAGGAGGTTGACCGAGCCCGGGAACGCGAGGTTCGAGTAACCCGGCGACCGGGTCGAGCCGGGCTCACGAGAACTCGGTCGGCACCTTCTTGACGGACTCCATCAGGAGGTTGACGGCCTTGATGTACTTCATGATCGTCTGCATGTTGCCCTCGAAGGTGAGCTTCTTGATCATTATCGCCTGCAGCGGGTCCTGGCGACCTTCGACTATGTCCTGCCACACGGCATAGTCGCCGCACACCGTGTAGTCGCACTTCTTCTTCTCGTTCGCGTGAACATCGAGGACCTTGCCGTCTTTCATGTGGGTCCAGAAGGGAAGGTCCCCGCGGTCGCCCGCTCCCTCGATGATGAACTGGATCGTGGCGTCGAAACCTTTGCCGGCTTTCGGCATCTCCTTGTTCGCGTTGACCTCTGCCATGAGAGCGTTCGCCCACTCTTCGCTCGCAAAAAGTGACATGCTACCTCCCCTTCTCTTCCGCGCTCGGTACCAGGGCAAGGTATAACATACCGCGGCAATCCATGTAAATCGAGCGGCCGCCCAGGGCGGCAAAGCCGGTTTCCAACCTCTGCCCACCTTGAGCGAAAACAGTGGTGAATCTTCTCGATTACGCTTTAATAGTGTAGTCGATGCCGAAACGCCGCTCAGGCAGGTGCGGTGATCGACACAAACGCGACACGTCTTGCCGTCAGGAAATATCGCCCGGGGGGCGCCGGGACGCGGCACCGCGGGCCGGCGCGACGCTGCGCGCGGAGCGGTACCGGCGCAGGGCCGGACGCGACGCGCGGGCAGGCACGGGCGCCGGGCGCCATCCCGGCGCGGCCGTTGAGGTTCGCGAAAGGACTCCGGCCGTTGAGCCGGCAGGGCCCGGAACGTCGTCAAAGAATGCGAACAGGATACGAGTAGAGCAAGGATTGTTACACTGCTACGGAGGGAGACGGAATTGACAACAGCAAGGCGGACGCTGGTTGCCCTGTTCGTAGCCGCCATGCTGACCTTCGCTCCGTCGGCGGCTCAGGCGACTTCCCGCGCGTGTGGCGCGTCGGGCGGCGGCCTCGCCTCCAGGGGCGCGCCCGTGGGTGAAGGGGCGGATTTCGTTCCTGGCAGAGTCCTGGTCAAGTTCAAGCCCGGCGCGCGCGCGCCGGACCTGGGCGCCCTTCGCGCGGGGCTCGCGGCGTCCCCCGTCAGGAGGATCGCGCCGCTGGGACTCGAGGTCCTGAGCATCGGGGCATCGAGCGTTGAGGACGCGGTGGCGCGCCTGCGCGCCTCGTCCCTGGTGGAGTACGCGGAGCCCGATTACGTGCGATCGGCGAGCTTTGACCCCGACGACCCGTACTACGCGGACCCGCCGGACCGCCAGTGGAACCTGAGGAACGAACCGGGCTCGGGCGGGATCAGCATGCCACAGGCCTGGGACGTATCAAAAGGAAGCTCCAGCGTGGTGGTGGCGGTACTCGACACGGGTGTCGCCTACAGGACCGGAGATCCACAGGCGGACCTTTCGGACACCAGATTCAAGCAGGGCTACGACTTCGTCAACAACGACCCTTACGCGGACGACGACAACGGTCATGGGACCCACGTGTGCGGCACCATCGCCCAGAGCACGAACAACGGCCGCGGTTGCGCCGGGGCGGCGTTCAACACCACCGTCATGCCGGTCAAGGTGCTCGACCGGTCGGGGTACGGCGACGACGCCCAGCTCATTGAGGGATTATTGTTCGCGGCCGACCGGGGGGTCGAGGTCATCAACATGAGCCTCGGCGGGCCGGAGCCGAGCACGGCACTGCATGACGCCCTGGCCTACGCGTTCGTGAGGAACGTGGTGATCTGCGCCGCGGCCGGCAACTCGAACAAGGCAGCCGTAGAGTACCCGGCGGGCTACACGGAGTGCGTGGCCGTGGGAGCGACCGCCCGATCCAAGGCAAAGACCTCGTACTCGAACTACGGGGCGGCCCTCGACGTAATGGCACCCGGCGGGGATTCCGGCAACCCGATTTACCAGGTTACCTTCAAGGTCAGGGAACAGCCTTCGAGCGGCTTCGATCCCAAGGGTATGACCGGCACCTCCATGGCCACACCCCACGTATCCGCCGTCGCGGCACTGGTGAAGGCCGTGCACCCGTCATGGTCCGCTGCCGACGTAAGGGGGGCGGTGTCCTCGAGCTGCCTCGACCTGGGCGCGAGCGGTTGGGACGAATTATACGGCTGGGGACTGGTGGACGCGTACGCGGCGGTACGGGCGCCCAGACCGTCGTCGCCGGCCCCGGCACCGGCGAGCGTGTCCCCGGACTTCGCCGCCGCGGGGGCGCGCTCGCGCGTGACGATCGGGGGGTCGGGGTTCTCCTCGAAGGTCAAGGTGGTCCTCGAGAGGGAGGGAGAGACACCGATCGCCGCCGCTGACCCGGCCGTCAGCGGCGGCAAGAAAATCAACTGCGGGCTGGCGCTCGACGGCGCGCAGCCGGGACTGTGGAACGTCGTGGTCGAGAACGCCGCTCTCCGCTCGGGGCTGATCGAGGGCGCCTTCAGCGTGGACAACGCGGACAGCGAGACCTGGTACCTGGCGGAGGGTTCCACGGCCCACGGGTTCGAGACGTTCATCCTAATCCAGAACCCCAACGACGAGGCGGCGAACGCCACGGTCTCGCTCATGGCCGCGGACGGTCCGCTGACATCCAGGACCGTGACGGTGCCGCCCGCCAGCCGCTTCACGATCAACGTGAATGACGTCGCGCCCGGCAGGGACCTCTCCGCGCGGGTGACCGCCGACCGGGACATCATCTGCGAGCGTTCGACGTACTGGAACGGCCGCGGGGAAGGGACGGACTCGATCGGCATCCGGTCGCCTTCCTACACGTGGTACCTCGCGGAGGGAACGACGGACTACGGGTTCGAGACCTTCCTGCTCATTCAAAACCCTTCGAACAGGACGGCGCTGGTGGACGTCACCTACATGACCCCGGAGGGGCCGGTCCCGAAGGCGACCTTCGAGTTGGACGGGAACTCGCGCCACACGATCAACGTGGCCGACGACCTGCCCTCGAGCGACGTCTCTTTCGAGGTTACGGCAACGGAGCGTGTCATCGCCGAACGCTCCATGTACTGGGACTCGAGGCGCGGGGGCCACGACTCGGTGGGGATCAACCTGCCGGCGCAGCGGTGGTACCTGGCCGAGGGATCGACGGGTTGGGGATACGAGGAGTACGTGTTGTTGGAGAACCCGGGGGCGGAGGAAGCGAGCGTCGTGCTCACGTACATGACACCCTCGGGTCCCGTAACCAAGCCGGCCATGTCCGTGGCGGCGGGAACGCGAAGCACCGTCAACGTGAACGAGGCGCTTCCCGACCGGGACGTATCCGTGAGCGTAACCGCGGACCGCGGGATCGTGGCTGAACGATCGATGTACTGGAACAACGGCACGGGCAAGGGAGGGCACAACCAGATCGGCGTGACGCAGCCCAGGCAGGAGTGTTTCCTGGCCGAGGGCTCGACGGACTGGGGCTTCGACGAGTGGATCCTCATCCAGAACCCCAACGACGCGCCGGCCGACGTGGGCATCGACTACATGACCGAATCCGGCCTGGTGCCGAAGAACGCGTTCGCGCTCGGCGCGGACAGCCGCGTCACCGTGCACGTCAACGCGGACGTACCGGGCCTGGATACGTCCGCGCGGGTCTACTCGAACATGCCGGTAATCGCGGAGCGTTCGATGTACTGGCGAAACGGCGGCGCGGGCCACTGCTCGACCGGGCTCATGAAGTGAAAGGATCCGCCGCGCGCACGCCCCGAGGCGTGACGGGATGTGGAGATGCAAGCCGGATCCGTCCCGGCGCGATATCGCCCGGCGGCGAATCCAACATGCTCGAACAGGAGAGACGCGGGTGTTATTGAAGATACCATGGATCGACCGAACCAGGTGCAAGCGGGAGCTGGACTGCGCGGCGGCCCGGAACTGCGGGAAGAAGGCCTTCGTGGTTCAGGCTCCCTCGGAGTCCGGGGACGGCCTCGCGCGCGATTACCCACGGGTTGACCTCGACCAGTGCAGGCAATGCGGGGACTGCGAGAAGGCGTGCCCCGAGCGGGCGGTCAAGATGGTATAGAATATGCGGCGACGTTGCGCGTGGCAGCGGAGCGTGACACACGAGGAGGAGTAATGGCTGAGGTGCTTGAAGTCAACGAGCTGAACTTCGAGGCGGAGATCGTCAATTCCGGCAAGCCCGCGCTTATAGATTTCTGGGCTCCCTGGTGCGGGCCATGTCGCATGATGCATCCGGTGATCGAGGGACTGGCCGAAGAGTACGCGGGCAAGGCGGTCATCGGTCGGTGCAACGTCGACGAGAACCAGGCGCTGGCGCAGAAGTTCGGAGTCACCGCGATTCCCACGTTGATCGTCTTCAAGAACGGGGAACTGTCCGACAGCATGATCGGCGTGACCTCGGCCGAAGAGATCAAGAAGAAGCTCGCGTCCGACTGATCCAAGAGGCGTAATTGCTCGAGATCAAAGGTTTCATCCCCAACACCATGCTCGACTGGGAGGGGATGTTAGCATCGACCCTGTTCCTGCCGAGGTGCAACTTCCGATGCCCCTTCTGCCAGAACGCGGATCTCGTTCTAAGGCCCGAACGGCTGGATACGGTCCCTTTCTCCGTCGTCGCGGACTACCTCCACGAGCGCGAGGGATGGATCGAGGGAGTGTGCATTACCGGAGGGGAGCCCTGCCTGCACGAGGACCTTGCGATCCTGTGCGAGCAGATCAAGAGACAGGGCGCGCGGGTGAAGCTGGACACGAACGGCAGCCTTCCCGATAGGCTCGGAGATCTGCTTGCGGCGGGCCTGCTGGATTACGTCGCGATGGACGTGAAAGCTCCGATAGAGGCAGGCCCCTACCGGGTCGCGTCCGGGGTCGACGGGCCGGGCGTGATCGACCGCGTCACCGAGAGCATTGAAATCCTCAGTGGCTCCGCGGTCGAACATGAGTACCGCACGACCGTCGTGCCGATGATGCACGGGCCGGCGGAGGTCGCGAAGATAGCCGAATACCTAAAGGGCGAGGAGCGGTTCGTCTTACAGCACTTCAGGCCCGGGGACACGCTCGACCCCAGGTTCGCCGAGCTGAAGCCGTTCACGGATGAAGACATGCGGGCCATGCTCGCACAGGCCCGCAAATACATACCCGGGACGGTAGTGCGGGGAGCACCCGCCCAGGCGTAGCGGGCAGGCGGGCGGACGCGTCGGCGCCGCGATGATTCCCGGGAGGTGCGCCGCGACGCGCGCCTCCATGAGCTTTCAAGACAAGGAGTCACCCTTGAAGATTCTTCCGGAATGTCAGGTGTGCGCGATGAGGCAGGCCCTCTCGGCGGCCAGACTTGTCAGCGACGACGCGGATTTTCACCACCGTTGCCTCAAGGAGGCGGCTCGCCTCCTCGCGGACTGTCCCCCCGACGTCACCCCGCCGGAAGCGGGCGAGGGCCTCTACAGGATCGTCCGCGAGATGTCCGGGAACGAGGACCCCTTCGCTGAGCAGAAAAAAGAGCAGAACGACGCGGTCATGGAGATACTGCCGTGGCTCAGGGAAACGGTCAGCCGGGCGGACGATCCGCTGTTGATGGCGGTCAGGCTTGCCATTGCCGGGAACACGGTGGACCCGGGCGCGCAGGCTTCGTTCGACCTAGAGAAGAGCGTGACGGAGGCGATATCCGGCGAGAGGGGGCTCGATCAATACGAGGCGTTCGCGAAGCGGCTGGCCACCGCGCGCACCGTCCTTCTCCTTGCCGACAACTGCGGGGAAGTAGTGTTCGACATGGTGTTGATCGAGGCCATGCGCGAGGCGCGGGGGGACGAGATCGAGGTGACGGTCGCGGTGCGCTCGGCGCCGATCATCAACGACGTGACTGAAGTTGAAGCCCGCGCCATAGGGCTGGACGGGATCGCGAGGGTAATGCCGAGCGGGTCGGAGATGCCCGGTACGGTGCTGTCGCGGGCCACGCCGGAATTCCGGGAAGTCTTCGACGGCGCGGACCTTGTCATATCGAAGGGACAGGGCAACTGGGAGACGCTCGAGGACTCGGAGCGCGAGGTCTTCTTCATGTTTCAAGCAAAATGCCCGGCGGTGGCGGCGATGAACGACTGCCCGGAGGGCACCCTCCTCCTTCTTCGCAACGCGAGATAGGGGCCGGGCTCCCGCGGCCCGGGCCGCTAGAAAGACGGCAGGTGTATCTCTTCCGCGCTATTCCGCTTTTTCCAGCAGGTCGAGAACGTCTATGACTTGGATGAACTCGGAGAGGTTCTGCCTGCACCAGGGGCATGAAGTGACCAGCAGGTCGGCTCCGGTTGATTCGGCCATCGAGGCGCGTTTGCGGCCTATCTGGCGCGAGAGCTCCGGGAACGCGGTCCAGACACCTCCGCCCGCGCCGCAGCAGGCCGAGGCCTCGCGGGTCCTTTCCATCTCGACGAGCCGGACGCCCTCGACCGACTCGATGACCTTGCGGGGCTCGTCGTAGATGCCGCAACCGCGCCCCAGGTGGCACGGGTCGTGGTACGTGACCGTGGTCGCACGGGTCCCTCCGGGCGCGAGCCGCCCTTCCGCGACGGCTTCGGCGAGCACCTGGGTGATGTGCCTGACGGGCAGGTCGAACCCGGCGACGAACTCGCGGTATTCACGTAGCGCCTTCAAGCACCCGGGGCAGGAAGTCACGACCTCCTTCACTCCGGCGGCTTGGAACGCGGCGACGTTAGCTTCGGCCGACTCGAGAAACAGGTCGCGCTGTCCGATACGCAGCAGTGGGCTGCCGCAGCAGACTTCCTTGCCGCCGAGCGTCACAGGCGCGGCACCGGCGTTGCGCAGCGCCCGGACGGCCGCGGCCGCCGTGCCGGGAAACAGGTACGCGAGAGAGCAGCCCGCGAAAAAAGCGGTGTCGCCGCCTTTTTCCGGGGCGGTCACAAGCCCCCTGGTCCACCGGTCCCGGGCCCGCCGGGGTTGCATCCAGGGGTTGCCGTAGTTGCGTATCCCAGCGGCCATCGGCACGTGTTCGTCGAGCGGCAGGAGTCCCAGGTCGGTAGCCCGGGCGCGAATCGTCTCGATCAGATCGGGGATCGCTATCGCCAGGGGGCATCGCTCGACGCACGATCGGCAGGTGGTGCACAGAGGCAGACCCCCATCGACCGCGCTTCCGAGCCCGTCCGTGGCCGCGATCGCGCACACGCCCCTGCCTCCCAGCAGACCTTCCGAGCCGAAGCAGGGGCCGACGATGTCGTAGGCGGGGCATTCGAGCAGGCATGCGCCACAACCGATGCACCGGAGGGTTTCGCGCAGATCCTCGTCCTCGAGGAGCTTCCAGCGTCCGTTGTCAACCATGATCACGACGATTTCGCCCGGCCCGTGGACGCCGTAGTACAGCTCCTTCTCGATGTCCGCGGTCTTGCTGGGTCCGGATACGACGCGGATGAACGACGTTACGGGCTGCCCGGTGGCGAAGTACGTCTCGAGCTCGACCATGTTGAGCGCTTCTTCGAGGTTGGGATAGACCTTCTCGGGGGCGGCGAGCACGATCAGCTTCCCCGGGCGCTGGGTCACCAGGTCGAGGTTGCCCTCGTTGTGGCACCAGAGAAGGGCGCCCTCGTCCGCGGCGACGGCGTTCACGCCGGTCAGGCCCACCCGGGCTCTCGCTATCGAGGGTGTGACATCGTCGCGCACGGCTTCGATGAGGGCGTGCGGCTCGGGATCGATCTCGCGGCCCAGGTGGTCAGATAGTATGCGCGCGATGCGGTGGCGGTCCAGGTGGGCGCATGGTCCCGTCGGATGGACCGAGGGCTCTGCGCCTATCTGGTTGACGCGGTCCCCGATGTCCGTCTCTATGACCTCGATGCCAGCGTCGCCCAACGCGTGGGCGAGGCCTATCTCCTTGGAGAGGTTCGACTTGGATTTGACGAGCAGCTTCTCGGCACCCATCTCGGTGCGCACCATCTCGATGGCTTCGGCGGCACCTGAGGCGGCGCGCACCCTGAACCGGTTCGCCTCGAGGTTCGCGACCGCGCGGTCGTAGAGGGCGCGGTCCCCGACGGAAGACTCCCGCGTCGCGCGAAGCCTCTCGAGCCGCGCGTCGAGGTCGCCCATGCGCCCTGCGTTACGGACCTGCTTCTCGATTACGGATCGAAACGCGGCGCGCATCGGCTCGAGCCGGAGGGTACCATCGATGGAACCGGCGATCCCGTGCTTGAGACGATCGTTCATGAGCCAACTGTAGGACCGCCTTCACCGACTGTCCACCTTCGCGGGGTCTCCAGGAAATCCAACCGACGAAAAAGTAAAAAAAAAGTAAAAAGTGAACGACGCCTGTGGGGTGTAAAATTGGGGGAGAGGCAGTGGTAGAGACGGGGAGGTTGGTACTGTGATGAAATGGATTGGGAGGGTCGCGGTATTAGTCATATGAGTAGGCGCCCTGATCGCACTGTTTGTGTGGTGGGCGCCGGTATGGTTGACGGTCCTTATCGCCTCGCTGGTGACGGCCGTCACGGTCATCGGATGGATCGTCGAGGCCTTCAAGGGAGCCGGCAAGACGGAAGAAGCGGCCTGAGTACTACTTGACGCAAGATCGCGATAAAAAGAAAGGCCGCGATCCGTGAGGCGGCGCGGCCCTTCGCCTGCGCGATCGTCAGAACACGAATATCTGGCACGGGTCCACGACGTTGCGGAGGATGTCCAGTTCCTCGACAGTGGGCTTGGGAGTCTCGTGAACGTCCTCGTCTACGAGAAGCTCGAAACCGGTGAACTGCTGGATGATCTCGGGATTGACCCCCGGATGGTATGAAAGCAGCTTCATCCTGCAGGTTGCGTCGTCGAAACCCATCACGCCGAGGTGGGAGATGACCCTCCAGGGGCCTCCGCCTACCAGCCCGGCCCTTTCCCGCGCCCCGGGACCGTCGAGGAACCCCGGGGAGGTTATGTAATCAACCCTCTCCGGGAAGCGCTCGGGCAGGTGGAGTCCCATGAAGATGATCCTCTGGCACAGGGAAGCCATGTCGTTGGCGCCGCCCGACCCGGTGAGCCTGACGCTCGGCGACTCGTAGGGGCCGATGCAGGTGGCGTTCATGTTTCCGTACATGTCCACCTGCGCGCCACCGAGGAACCCGACGTCGGCGTACCCGCAGCGCGTGTGCCCGAAGACGGTTGACATCGTAAGGATCACGGGGGCCTTGTAGAAGGTCAAAGGGTCGGCCACCGACCACGGCAGGGAAGTCGGCTCCGGGCCTATCGACCCTCCCTCGTAGATCGCCATCATTTGCGGCGCGTGCATCTTATGGGCCAGCAACGCTCCGACCAGGGGGAGGCCCGTCCCGACAAAAACACTCTCGCCGTCTCCGATGAGCCTCGCGGCCACGACGGCGAGTAGCTCTCTCGGTGTGTAAACAATATCTTCGCTCACGCTTGCCGCCTCCTTAGATGGCCCGCTTGGCTACTTCCTCGTACTTCCAGTCGCGGTCTCCGCCGGTTCCCCAGACGCCGAGGTCGTAGTATGCCGCCGCGCAGGCGAACTGCTCGAGGTTCTTGATGTAGGCGAGAACGTCGGTGCCCTCTTCCTTCGCCGCGAGCTCTATCATCTGGTAGTGGTTGTCGGTGCCGTAGATATAGGTCTCGATCCACTGCCGGGCCGCTTCAGACGTCTTCCAGTCAAGTCTGACGACCCTCTCCTGGAGTCGCCTGTCGAAGTAATACATCCCGGGCATGTCGCCGGGCCAGGCGCCGAAAGGCACCTCGCACACGGCATCCACGCAGTACCA